>NC_003911.12:0-260000 GCF_000011965.2 Ruegeria pomeroyi DSS-3
GTGAAACATTCGGATTTCGATATTGTCGTGATCGGGGCCGGACATGCCGGCGCCGAGGCTGCACATGCTGCGGCACGCATGGGAATGCGTACTGCCTTGGTTTCCCTGTCCGAACGCGACATTGGCGTGATGTCCTGTAACCCGGCTATTGGCGGTTTGGGTAAGGGGCATCTGGTTCGCGAGATCGACGCACTTGACGGGGTCATGGGGCGGGTGGCCGACAAGGCCGGGATTCAATTTCGTCTGCTCAATCGGCGCAAGGGTCCTGCGGTCCAGGGGCCGCGCGCTCAGGCCGATCGCAAGCTCTATCGCCTGGCGATGCAGGAAGAAATGCGCAATCGCCCCGGACTGACCATCGTCGAGGGCGAGGTTACTGATTTTCGAATGCAAGGTGATCGCGTTGCCGGCGTCGTTCTGGCCGATGGGTCCGAGATTGCATCGCAAGCCGTGATCTTGACCTCGGGCACGTTCCTGCGCGGGATCATTCATATTGGCGATGTTTCGCGCCCCGGTGGGCGGATGGGTGACCGACCTTCAGTTCCGCTTGCCGAAAGGCTGGATGGATTTGCGTTACCGATGGGGCGACTAAAGACCGGAACGCCGCCGCGACTGGACGGACGCACCATAGACTGGTCTATCCTCGAGCGTCAGGACGGGGATGACGATCCGGTGCTGTTCTCGTTCCTGTCAAAAGGGGCCTATGCGCGTCAGATCGCCTGCGGTATCACGCATACCAACGCCCAGACGCATGAGATCATTCGCAAAAACCTGTCCCGTTCCGCGATGTATGGCGGACATATCGAAGGCGTCGGCCCTCGTTACTGCCCCTCGATCGAGGACAAAATCGTGCGTTTCGCTGACAAGGATTCGCATCAGATCTTTCTTGAGCCCGAGGGGCTGGAAGATCACACTGTCTATCCGAACGGTATCTCGACCTCGTTGCCGGTCGACGTGCAAGAGGACTATGTCCGTTCGATCCGGGGGCTGGAACAGGTTGAGATCTTGCAGCCCGGTTACGCGATCGAATACGACTATGTTGATCCCCGCGCGCTCACGTCGCAACTGTCTCTGCCGAATGTTCCGGGCTTGTACCTAGCCGGTCAGATCAATGGAACAACCGGGTATGAAGAGGCTGCGGCGCAGGGAATGGTTGCCGGGTTGAACGCAGCCACCGCGATTTTGGGTCACGAACCGGTCCCCTTCAGTCGTGCCAACAGCTATATCGGTGTGATGATCGACGATCTGACCACACGCGGTGTGGCAGAGCCCTATCGCATGTTCACCTCGCGGGCCGAATTCCGCCTGTCCTTGCGTGCGGATAACGCGGATCAGCGGCTGACGCCCTTGGGATTGGAATTGGGTTGTGTCGGTGACGAACGGCGCGACGTCTTTGCGCGTAAGGCAGAGAAACTGGCGACAGCCTCGGCGCTGCTCGATCAGAGCAGCTTTAGCCCCAAAGAGATTGCCACAGCTGGTATCACCATCAGTCAGGACGGCAATCGGAGAAACGGCTTCGCTGTCCTCGCCTTTCCGGACGTCAGGTTTGACGACCTTGTGCCACTAATCCCGGAACTTGCAGACACCGACGCCGAAACCCGCGCGCAGGTAGAGCGTGATGCGCTTTATGCCAATTACATCGCGCGGCAGGAACGGGATGTTGAGGCGATGAAACGGGATGAGGCGCTGGTCATTCCGATCGACTTCAACTTTTCTGCCCTCGATGGGTTGTCAAATGAGTTGAAGCAAAAACTCACATCCGCGCGACCGGAAAATATCGCGCAGGCCGGGCGTGTTGAGGGGATGACGCCAGCGGCGCTTGCGCTCATCCTGGCCCGCCTTCGCCGTGGCGACCGAGCACGAAGCGCATGATGGTTCCCGATGCGAACACGCTCAATGTTTCACGTGAAACATTCGAGCGGCTGAAAATCTTTGCTGATTTGGTGCACAAGTGGAATCCCCGGATCAACCTGGTATCCAAGCGTAGCCTGGAAGATCTGTGGACTCGTCACATAATCGATTCCATTCAGGTGTTTCGCAACGCCCCGAAAGGTGATCTTTGGGTCGATCTCGGCAGTGGTGGCGGGTTTCCAGGTTTGATCTGCGCTATTCTGGCTGCCGAAGAGAAACCCGAAACCCAGTTTATCTGCGTTGAAAGCGATCAGCGAAAATCGGCGTTCCTGCGTAGCGCTGCGCGCGAATGCGGCATCGCATGTCAGGTGATATCCGAGCGTATCGAGCATCTTGATCCGCTGGACGCGGACATCCTTTCCGCTCGGGCCTTGACCGATCTGACCGGTTTGCTGGGCTTTGCTGAACGGCACCTCAAGATCGGCGGAACCGCGCTGTTCCCCAAGGGGGCCGCATGGAAAAAAGAGCTGCAAGACGCCGCGAAGCAATGGAATTTCTCCTACGACGCGGTTACTAGTTTAACCGAGCCCCAGGCCGTTCTTTTGAAGATAACAGGAGTCACGCGTGTCTGATCTTTCCCGTCCTGCCGGACCCCGGATCATTGCGGTCGCCAACCAGAAGGGCGGCGTGGGAAAGACCACAACTGCCATCAACCTCGCCGCAGCATTGGTGGAATCCGGCCAGCGTGTGCTGGTTGTGGATCTTGACCCGCAAGGGAATGCCTCGACCGGGTTGGGTGTGGATGAACGAGAATTGACGACCTATGAACTGTTGGTTGATGACGCGCCGTTGAATTCGGTGATCCAGAAAACCAGCATCGACGGCCTGTCGATCGTGCCGGCCACGGTCGATCTGAGTTCGGCGGATATCGAGCTGATTTCGAATGAAAAGCGCAGTTTCCTGCTGCATGACGCCCTGCGGCAGACGGCGATGGATGCCTATTCTTGGGACTATATCCTGATCGACTGCCCGCCCTCGCTGAACCTGTTGACGGTCAACGCCATGGTTGCCGCGCATTCAGTTCTTGTGCCGTTGCAAAGCGAGTTCTTTGCGCTCGAAGGCCTGTCCCAGCTGATGCTGACCATCCGCGAGGTGCGACAGGCAGCAAACCCCAATCTGCGGATCGAGGGGATTGTATTGACCATGTATGACCGACGCAACAACCTGTCGCAGCAGGTCGAGAAGGACGCGCGCGACAATCTGGGTGATCTGGTATTCGAAACCAAGATCCCCCGCAATGTGCGGGTCAGCGAGGCACCGTCTTTTGCCATGCCGGTGCTCAACTACGATCCGAACTCTCTGGGTGCGATGGCCTATCGTGACCTGGCCGCGGAACTGATGAAGAAACATAACAAGATCGCCGCCTGACCGCGGTAGAGAGGAGCGACACATGGTTTCGAACAAGCCCCGGGGATTGGGACGCGGATTGTCCGCGTTGATGGCCGATGTGACGCAGCCGGCCGAGGCCGCCGCTAGCGAGGCAGCGCGTCGTCCGGACCGCACCGTTCCGATCGAGAAACTGCGTGCCAACCCCAACCAGCCTCGCCGCACCTTTACCGAGGACGCGTTGCAAGAGCTTGCCGCTTCGATCAAGGAAAAGGGGGTTCTGCAGCCCTTGATCGTGCGTCCCGTTGATGGCGATATGTACGAGATCGTTGCGGGAGAACGTCGCTGGCGCGCGGCGCAGCTGGCGCAACTGCATCAGGTGCCTGTTTTGGTCCGCGAGCTCGACGATACCGAAGTCCTGGAAATCGCGATCATCGAGAACATTCAGCGCGCTGATCTGAACGCGGTGGAAGAGGCGGCGGGCTATCGCCAGCTGATGGACAAGTTTGGCCACACCCAGGAAAAGCTGGCCGAAGCTCTGGGCAAAAGCCGAAGCCATATCGCAAACTTGCTGCGACTTCTGTCGTTGCCTGACGACGTTCAGACACTTGTTGTCGAGGGGAAATTGTCCGCGGGCCATGCGCGCGCCCTCATCACCAGCGACAACCCGTCAGAACTGGCCAAGATCGTCGTGCGGGACGGGCTGTCGGTGCGCGCGACCGAAGCGCTGGTCAAGAAGCAGGCCGAAGGGGACAAGCCGACCGCGACGGCGCGTCCGAAATCCATCACTGCGGACAAAGACGCCGATACCCGGGCGCTGGAAAAGGATCTGTCGGCCATTCTGGCGATGAAGGTAGCGATCAATCACAAGCCGGGAACGGAAACCGGGCAGGTGGTGCTGACCTATGAGAACCTCGATCAGCTTGATGATCTTTGTGCAAAACTCAGCCGTTAGGGCGGGTCCAGATAAAGATCAGAACCCCGCTTAGCACCACGGCCTGAATCAGCAGGACGTGCGAGGGGACTGCGAAAACGAGTGACAGGCCAAACACGGCGGCAATCGACAAGGTTGCCGCCTTTTTTGCGCCGGGCCGAATGGCACCCGATTGCTGCCAATCCAGAATCATCGGGCCAAACAGGCGATGGGTCACCAGCCATGTGTGCAGGCGCTCTGATGACCGGGCAAAGAAAAAGGCGGCGAGCAGCAGGAACGGTACGGTCGGCAGCAGCGGCAGCGCAACGCCAATCAGGGCGAGGGCAACGCAGACCAGTCCAAGAGCTGCCCAGATAAACTGCATCCTCTACTCCGACATCAGGTCCAGAATGACCGCGTTCAGCACCGCACGCCCCTGGGCGGTGGCCTTCAGCCGCGTACCTTCGATCTCGATCATGCCCAGTTCGGTCAAATGGGCAAGGCGGTTCCGGTTTAGGGGCTGCGGCGAAAGCGCCTCGTATCGGTGGATATCTAGTCCTTCGGCAATACGAAGCCCCATCATCAGGTATTCGTCGGCTTGATCTTGTAGCGAGAGGGCTACTCGGCTCAACTCACCACTTCCCTTTGCCACTGCGCCCAGCCAGGCGCCAGGGTTCAGCGGGCTTTCGGTGGCGAAACGCTGGCCATCCACGGTGATGCGACCATGTGCGCCGGGGCCGATGCCGACATAATCGCCATAGCGCCAATAGATCAGGTTGTGGCGCGATTCCGAACCGGGGCGGGCGTGGTTCGAGACCTCGTAGGCGGGCAGGCCATGCGTGGCGCAGACCTCTTGCGTGATCAGGTACATGTCGGCGGCGTCGTCATCGGCGGGTAGGCCGCGCAGCTTGCCGCGGGCATAGCGGTCGCCAAAGGCGGTGCCGTCCTCGATCGTCAACTGGTAGAGCGACAGGTGATCGACCGCCATGGCCAGCGCCTCGTTCAACTCGGCACGCCACGCTTCGGGTGTCTGGTCCTGCCGGGCATAGATCAGGTCGAAACTGACCCGCTCAAAACAGCGCCGCGCAATGTCGAAAGCTGCCCGCGCCTCGGCCACGCTGTGGATGCGGCCCAGCCGGTGCAGGTCCCGGTCGTTCAGCGCCTGCACCCCCATCGAGATCCGGTTGACCCCGCCATCGCGATAGGCGGCAAAGCGCCCGGCCTCAACCGAGCCGGGATTGGCCTCGAGCGTGATTTCCATGTCGTTGGAGGTGGGCCAGAGACGGCGGACGGTTTCGATCACTGCCGCGACCGTTTCCGGCATCATCAGCGACGGGGTACCGCCGCCAAAAAAGATGGTGTTCAGAACCCGGCCCGGCAGCTCAGCGGCACAGCGTTCAAGTTCGGAAACATAGGCTCTAACCCAGGCTTTCTGGTCGATTTCACGGGCAACATGGCTGTTGAAGTCGCAATAGGGACACTTGGCCTGGCAAAAGGGCCAATGCACGTAGAGGCCAAAGCCCCCATGCTGCCAGTCATCCGCCAAAACAGCCCTTCACGAATTTCTCCACCGCCCGTGCGCGGTGGCTGATCTTGTTCTTTTCCCAGCGATCCATTTCCGCAAAGGTCACGTCATACCCTTCGGGCACGAACATCGGATCATAACCGAAGCCTGCGGCGCCACGAATGGGCCAGACCAGATGGCCGGGGGCGACGCCTTCGAACACCTCGTCATGGCCATCGGGCCAGGCCAGAACCAGCGTGCAGCGGAATTGCGCCAGCCGGGGATGCGGGGCGCTTTTGGCTTCCAGCGCGTCATGGGCGCGGGTCATCGCCATCAGGAAATCGCGCCCATTGCCGGTCTCGGCCCAGTCGGCGGTATAGACGCCCGGCGCGCCATCCAGCGCGTCGATGGTGATGCCGCTGTCATCGGACAGGGCGGGCAGGCCGGTGGCCCGGGCCGCGGCGTGCGCCTTGATCCGGGCATTGCCGACAAAGGTGTCTTCGGTCTCTTCCGGTTCGGGCAGGTTCATTTCGGCGGCGCCAACAACCTTGACCCCAAAGGGCTGGAGGAGATGTGCCATCTCTTCCAGCTTGCCCTTGTTGTGGGTCGCGATCAGCAGTGTGTCGCCGTCGAACGCCCGTGTCATGCGGTGGCGGCCATTTGCGCGGCAACCAGTTCGCCTACGCCCTTTTCGGCGAGGCCTAGCAGCTGATCCAGCTGCGCGCGGTTGAAGACAGAGCCCTCGGCGCTCATCTGCACCTCGATCAGCTTGCCCGAACCGGTCATGATGAAATTGCCGTCAACGCCTGCCTCGCTGTCCTCGGGGTAATCTAGGTCCAGCACCGGTTGCCCGGCATAGATGCCGCAGGACACGGCGGCGACCGGATCGACCAGCGGATCGGAAATCACGTCGCCAGCCTTCATCAGCTTGTTCACCGCCAGACGCAGGGCCACCCAACCACCGGTGATCGAGGCGCAGCGGGTGCCGCCATCGGCCTGGATCACATCACAGTCGACGGTGATCTGGCGTTCTCCCAGGGCCACCCGGTCAACGCCGGCGCGCAGGGCGCGGCCGATCAGGCGCTGGATTTCAACGGTACGGCCGCCTTGCTTGCCGCTGGCGGCCTCGCGCCGCATGCGGGTGTTGGTGGCACGCGGCAGCATGCCGTATTCGGCGGTGACCCAGCCCAGGCCCGAGCCCTTGATAAAGGGGGGCACGCGGTCCTCGATGGTGGCGGTGCACAGGACATGCGTGTCGCCCATCTTGATCAGGCACGAGCCTTCGGCATGTTTGGTGAAACCGGTTTCGATTGAAACCGGGCGCATTTCGCTTAGATCTCGTCCAGAGGGTCGCATGGGTCATCCTTTGTCTGTTGCGGTGGGGATACCGCCCGCAAGGGCGTGGATGCAAGCCCGATTGACCTTTTCGGGGCAGGGGATTTAATGGCCACTCAGCCAGGGGGTACCCAGGGGTTTCGATGAGCGATGCGCGCAAAATACTGGACGATTTGAACGACCGCTCGCGCGAGGTGTTTCGCCTGATCGTTGAATCCTATCTGGACAGCGGCGAACCGGTCGGCAGCCGCACCCTGACGCGTACACTCAGCGAGAAGGTCAGCGCCGCAACCGTGCGCAACGTAATGCAGGATCTGGAGTTCCTGGGCCTGCTCGACAGCCCCCATATCAGCGCCGGGCGTATCCCGACGCAGATGGGGCTGAGGATGTTTGTCGACGGGCTGCTCGAGGTGGCGGATCTGAGCCTGGATGATCGGGCCAAGCTGGACGCGACACTGGGCACAAACGCGGGCGACGTGGGCGGGACGCTGGACCGGATCAGCGCCACGCTCAGCCGGGTGACACAGGGGGCCTCGTTGGTGCTGACGCCCAAGCACGAGGCCGAAATCCGCCATATCGAGTTTGTCTCGCTGGCGCAGGATCGGGCGTTGGTGGTGCTGGTCTTTTCGGATGGCCATGTGGAAAACCGCCTGTTTGCGCCGCCCCCGGGGCAGACCCCCAGTTCGATGCGCGAGGCGGCCAATTTCCTGAACGCGCTGATCGAGGGCAAGACCCTCAGCGAGGTGCGCCGCCTGATGCAGACCGAGATCGGCGCCCGCCAGCAGGAAATCGACCAGCTGGCCCGTCAGATGGTCGAAAGCGGTCTGGCGGTCTGGGACCGCGAGGGCGAAGAGGCCGCCCGGCTGATCGTGCGCGGGCGGGCGAATCTGCTGGAGGGAACCGGCCAGGAACAAGAGCTGGAGCGGATCCGGGTGCTGTTCGACGATCTTGAGCGCAAGCGCGACATCGCCGAGTTTCTGCAACTGACCGAAGACGGCGAAGGTGTGCGCATTTTTATCGGCTCCGAGAACAAACTTTTCTCACTTTCGGGTTCCTCTTTGGTGGTGTCTCCATATATGAACGCGGATCGAAAGGTTATCGGTGCGGTGGGGGTGATCGGCCCGACGCGCCTGAACTATGGTCGCATCGTTCCGATCGTGGATTACACGGCACAGCTGGTCGGGCGTCTGATTTCCGACCGGAGTTAGAGGTAGAAAGATGGCAAAGCCGAACAACGAAGAGTTTCTGGACGATATCGCAACCGCCGAGGCCGAGGAACTGGCCGAGGAGATGGCCGAGATCAGCGACGAGGCGGCAGAGCTGGATACGCTGCGGGCCGAGCGGGATGCGTTCAAGGACAAATTCATGCGCGCGCTGGCAGATGCCGAGAACGTGCGCAAGCGGGGCGAACGCGCCCGGCGCGAGGCCGAGCAATATGGCGGTTCGAAACTGGCCCGCGACATGCTGCCGGTCTATGACAACATGAAACGCGCGCTGGAAACCGTGACCGACGAACAGCGCGCGGTATCGGGGGCGCTGATCGAGGGCATCGAACTGACGATGCGGGCGCTGCTGGATGTGTTCGGCAAGCATGGCATCCAGGTGCTGTCGCCGCAGGTGGGCGACCGGTTCGACCCGCAGATGCACGAAGCGATGTTCGAGGCGCCGGTGCCCGGCACCAAGGCGGGCGATATCATCCAGGTTTCGGCCGAAGGCTTCATGCTGCACGACCGTCTGCTGCGCCCGGCGCAGGTCGGCGTATCGTCGATGCCCGCGGGCTGATTTGGCTGCGCCAAGCCTCCGGCAGGAGTATTTTCAGCAAAATGAAGGGGCGGTCAGCGGGCCGCCTCTTTCAGTTTATAAAGCATCTCCAGCGCCTGGCGGGGGGTCAGCTCGTCGGGGTGGATCTCCTTGAGCATCGCATCGGCGGGTGAGGTTTTGGGCGCGGGTGGTGGCAGTGGCGGCGCGGCCGAGAACAGCGGCAGATCGTCGATCAGCGCCTTTTGCTTGCCGCCCTCGCGTTCGGATTTCTCCAGCTGGTCCAGAACCACCCGGGCACGCGCGACAACCGAAGGCGGCAGGCCCGCAAGCTGGGCGACCTGCACACCATAAGAGCGGTCGGCGGCGCCTTTGCGCACCTCGTGCAGGAATATCACCTCGCCCTCCCACTCTTTGACCGCGACGGTCAGGTTCTCGACCCCGTCGAGGGTCGCGGCGAGCGCGGTCAATTCATGGTAATGGGTGGCGAACAGAGCGCGGCAGCGATTGGTCGCGTGAAGATGTTCCAGCGTGGCCCAGGCGATGGAAAGCCCGTCATAGGTGGCGGTGCCGCGCCCGATCTCGTCCAGGATGACCAGCGCATGGTCGTCGGCCTGGTTCAGGATGGCGGCGGTTTCCACCATCTCGACCATGAAGGTCGAGCGGCCGCGCGCCAGATCGTCCGAGGCGCCGACGCGGCTGAACAACTGGCTGACCACCCCGATATGGGCGCTGTCGGCGGGCACGTAACTGCCGATCTGGGCCAGCAGGGTGATCAGCGCGTTCTGCCGCAGATAGGTCGATTTACCAGCCATGTTGGGGCCGGTCAGCAGGCGGATCGCGGCGCCCTTGTCGGCGCTGAGATCGCAGTCATTGGCCACAAAAGGATCCCCCCCCTGACGGCGCAGCGCGTGTTCCACCACCGGGTGGCGGCCGCCTTCGATGGCAAAGGCGCGCGAGGGATCGACGCTGGGCCTGCACCAGTTTTCGGCGCGCGCCAGATCGGCCAGCGCGGTGGCCAGATCCAGTTCGGCCAGGCCGCGTGCGGCGATATTAAGGCGGGCGGCCTGCTCCAGAACTGCCCCGGAAAGGCTTGAATAGAGCCGCTTTTCGATCTCGAGCGCGTGATTACCGGCGTTCAGGATACGGGTTTCCAACTCGCTCAGTTCGACCGTAGTAAAGCGCACCTGATTGGCTGTGGTCTGGCGGTGGATATAGGTCTCGCTCAGGGGCGGGTTCAGCATCTTGGCCGCGTGGGTCGCGGTGGTTTCGATGAAGTAGCCCAGCACGTTGTTGTGCTTGATCTTCAGCGAGGCGATGCCGGTATGTTCGGCATATTTCTGCTGCATCCCGGCGATGACGCCACGGCCCTTGTCGCGCAGCTCGCGCGCCTCGTCCAAATCGCTGTCATAGCCTGGCGCGATAAAGCCGCCATCACGGGCTAGTAGCGGCGGTTCGGCCACCAACGCGGTGTCGAGCAGGCCAAGCAACTCGTCGAACCCGTTCAGATCGGCGCAGGCACCCGCGATCAAGCCGGGCAGTTCCAGCCCGTCGCAGAGGGCCGCAATCGCCTCGGCCTGACCCAGCCCGTTGCGGATCGCGGCAAGGTCGCGCGGCCCGCCCCGGTCCAGCGCCAGCCGCGAAAGGGCACGGTCCAGATCGGGCGTCTTGCGCAGGGCCGCACGTAGGTCGGCGGCCAGGGTCGAATGGTCGATGCAGAAATCCAGCGCCGAAAGCCGGGCGTGGATTACATCCAGGTTGCGCGACGGGCTGCCAAGGCGCTGTTCCAGCAGGCGGGCGCCCCCCGGCGTGACCGTGCGGTCGATCACCGACAAGAGCGAGCCGCCGCGCTCGCCTGACAGGGAACGGGTCAGCTCCAGATTGCGTCGCGTGGCGGCGTCGATCTGCATCACCCGATCCTCAGCCTCTTGCACCGGGGGTTGCAGCAGCGGCAGTTTGCCCTTTTGCGTGATGTCCAAATAGTCGATCAGCGCACCCATGGCCGACAGTTCGGCGCGCGCGAACGTACCGAACCCCTCCAGCGAGCCAACCTTGTACAGCTCGCACAGGCGCTTTTCGGCGGCCATGCTGTCGAAACTGGCCTTGCCCAGTGGGGTCAGCGGAATGCGGTGATCGTCAGCCAGCGGGCGCAGCTGCTGGAACACCGGTTCATCGACCACCAGCAGCTCGGACGGGGCCAGCCGCGCCAGTTCCGGGCTGAGGCGCGGGCGGGTCACCGGCATCACGTGGAAATCACCGGTCGAGATATCGGCCCAGGCCAGCGCCGCGCCACTGCGCACCTCGGCATAAGCCACCAGAAAATTGTGGCGACGCGCCTCAAGCAGCGCGTCCTCGGTCAGGGTGCCCGGGGTGACCAGCCGCACCACATCGCGCCGGACCACCGATTTCGATCCACGCTTCTTGGCCTCGGCCGGGCTTTCCATCTGTTCGCAGACCGCTACCCGGAATCCCTTACGGATCAGGGTCAGCAGATAGCCCTCGGCGGCGTGGACCGGGACGCCGCACATCGGAATATCCTCGCCCTCGTGCTTGCCGCGCTTGGTCAGCGCGATATCCAGCGCCTCGGCCGCGGCGACCGCGTCGTCAAAGAACATCTCGTAGAAATCGCCCATGCGATAGAACAGCAGGGCATCGGCATAAGCCTCTTTGATTTCCAGATATTGTGCCATCATGGGCGTGACGGTGGTCAAGGCATTATTCTCCGGCGGCTGGTGCGCGCGACCTTACAAATCCGGCCCCTGCGGCGAAAGGCGAAAACGCATTGTCGTTGAGGCGCGCGATTGCCTGCGCTATGAGGCTGAAAGCCCGCATAGCAGAGAAACGACCCATCCCATGCCCAAAGCGAAGATCACCAACGAAGAGGCGCTGGCCTTTCACCTGGAACCGACCCCCGGCAAGTGGGAGGTGCAGGCCACCGTTCCGATGACCACGCAGCGCGATCTGTCGCTGGCCTATTCCCCCGGCGTGGCAGTACCGTGCGAGGCGATCGCGGCCGATCCGGGGCTGGCCTATGACTATACCAACAAGGGCAACCTGGTTGCGGTGATCTCGAACGGGACGGCGGTTCTGGGTCTGGGCAATCTGGGTGCGCTGGGCGGCAAGCCGGTGATGGAGGGCAAGGCGGTGCTGTTCAAACGCTTTGCCGATGTGAACTCGATCGACATCGAGCTGGATACCGAGGACCCGGACGAGTTCTGCCGCGCGGTGCGGCTGATGGGGCCGACATTCGGCGGCATCAACCTGGAAGACATCAAGGCGCCCGAGTGTTTCATCATCGAGCAGCGTCTGAAGGAAGAGATGGATATCCCCGTCTTTCACGACGACCAGCACGGCACGGCGGTGATCTGTGCGGCGGGGCTGATCAACGCGCTGCACATCTCGGGCAAGAAGATCGAAGATGTGAAGATCGTGCTGAACGGCGCCGGCGCGGCGGGCATCGCCTGTATCGAACTGCTGAAAACCATGGGCGCGCGGCATGAAAACTGCATTGTCTGCGATACCAAGGGTGTGATCTTTCAGGGTCGCACCGAGGGCATGAACCAGTGGAAATCGGCCCATGCCATCAAGACCGAGCTGCGCAGCCTTGAAGAGGCGATGAAAGGGGCCGACGTGTTCCTGGGCGTCAGCGTCAAGGGTGCGGTGACGCAGGAAATGGTGCAGAGCATGGCCGACAATCCGGTCATCTTTGCCATGGCGAACCCCGATCCGGAAATCACACCCGAAGAGGCGCATGAGGTGCGTCCCGATGCCATCGTTGCCACCGGGCGCAGCGACTATCCCAACCAGGTCAACAACGTGTTGGGCTTTCCCTATCTGTTCCGCGGCGCGCTGGATATTCACGCCCGCGCCATCAACGACGAGATGAAGATCGCCTGCGCCCATGCGCTGGCGGCGCTGGCCCGCGAGGATGTGCCCGACGAGGTTGCGATGGCCTATGGCAAGAGCCTGGCTTTTGGACGCGACTACATCATCCCGACCCCGTTCGACCCGCGCCTGATCCACCGCATTCCGCCCGCCGTCGCGCGCGCGGGCATGGATACCGGCGCCGCGCGGCGGCCGATCATCGACATGGATGCCTATGAGCTGGGCCTGAAATCGCGGATGGACCCGACCGCCAGCATCCTGCGCGGCATCAACGCCCGCGCGCGCAAGGCGCAAAGCCGGATGATCTTTGCCGAGGGCGACGATCCCCGCGTGCTGCGCGCGGCGGTCACCTATCAGCGCTCGGGCTATGGCAAGGCGCTGGTGGTGGGTCGTCATGACGACGTGAAGGCCAAGCTTGAAGCCGCCGGCCTGGGCGACGCGGTGCGCGAGCTTGAGGTGGTGAACGCCGCCAACACCACGCATCTGGAGACCTATAAGGAGTTCCTGTACTCGCGCCTGCAACGCAAGGGCTTCGATAACAAGGACGTACACCGGCTGGCCGCGCGCGACCGGCATGTGTTCTCGGCCCTGATGCTGGCGCATGGCCACGGCGACGGGCTGGTGACCGGCGCGACCCGGAAATCGGCGCATGTGCTGCACCAGATCAGCCATGTGTTCGACGCCGATGCGGCGCATGGGGCGGCGGGGATCACCGCATTGTTGCACAAGGGCAAGATCGTGCTGATCGGCGACACGCTGGTGCATGAATGGCCCGACGAACACGATCTGGCCACCATCGCCGAACGCGCCGCTGACGTGGCCCGCCATATGGGTCTGGAGCCGCGCGTGGCCTTTGTCAGCTTCTCGACCTTTGGTTATCCGATCTCGGAGCGGACCGAAAAGCTGACGAAGGCGCCCAAGGTACTGGAAGCGCGCGGCGTGAGTTTCGAGTTCGAAGGCGAGATGACTGTCGATGTGGCGCTGAACCCGCGCTCGAAAGAGGCCTATCCCTTCTCGCGCCTCACCGGCCCCGCGAACATCCTGATCGTGCCCGCGCGGCATTCGGCGTCGATCTCGACCAAGCTGATGCAGGAGATGGCGGGTGCCACGGTGATCGGCCCGATCCTGACCGGTGTCGACAAGCCGATCCAGATCTGTTCGACCGTCTCCACCGCCAATGACATCCTGAACATGGCGGTGCTGGCCTCGGCCGAGATCGGCTAGGCCATGGCGATCTGGAACCTCGGTTCGATCAATGCGGACATGGTCTATGCCGTGCCGCATCTGCCCGGGCCGGGCGAAACCCTGGCCGCCTCGGGGTTGGAGCGGTTTCTGGGCGGCAAGGGCGCCAATATGTCGGTGGCCGCCGCCCGCGCCGGATCGCAGGTGCGCCATATCGGCGCGGTGGGGCCGGAGGGGCGCTGGGCTATCGACCGGCTGACCGAATATGGCGTCGATACGCGCCATATCGCGACGCTTGAGGCACCCACCGGCCATGCGATCATCGCGGTCGAGCCGGGGGGCGAGAACCTGATCGTTCTGTTGCCCGGTGCCAACCGGGCCATTTCACCCGAACGGGTCGGCAGTGTGCTTTTGGATGCCGCGCCCGGTGATCTTCTGGTGATGCAGAATGAAACCAGCGCCCAGGTCGAAGCGGCGCGGCTGGGTCGCGAACGCGGTCTGACCGTGTGTTATGCCGCCGCCCCCTTTGACGCGCAGGCGGTGCGCGATGTTCTGCCCTGGCTCGATTTCCTGATCCTGAACGCGGTCGAGGCCGAACAGCTGCAAGAGGCGACCGGGCTGACACCGGATCAGTTGCCGGTCTCGCATGTGATTGTCACGCTGGGGTCGAAAGGCGCGCGCCATTTCGACACTGACAAGGGGATTTCGACCGAGTATCCGGCCTATCGGGTCAAGGCGGTCGATACCACCGGGGCGGGCGATACCTTTACCGGCTATGTGCTGTCCGGGATGGATCGCGGCTTGCCGATGCCGCAGGCAATCACTCAAGCGATGCGCGCTGCCGCATTGATGGTGATGCGCCACGGCACGGCCGATGTGATCCCCGACCTGAAAGAGGTGCTGGCGGCGCGGTTCTAGCTGCCCGCAAAGGGCGCCGCATCCCCCCAAAGCTGTTTCACCCGCGCATCGCGGCCACAGGATTTGCGATAGAGCTTGTAGGCCTCTTGCTGCCGTTTCGGGCCGAACCGGGTCAGCACCAGCTTTTCTCCCTTGGCATAGTCCTGATGATAGGCCTCGGCCGGATAAAACCGGCCCGCCGTCAGGATCGGGGTCACGACAGTTTGGCCCAGTTCCGCTTCTGCGTTGGCTTTGGCCTGAGATGCCAACGCACTTTCCACCTTGTTAGAGACGAATATCGCGGTGCGATAGCTGTCACCGCGATCACAGAACTGGCCGCCTGCATCGGTTGGGTCGACCGAGCGGAAAAACATATGCAGCAGGCGTTCGCGTGAAACCTGATCCGGGTCGAACAGGATCTGCACCGCCTCAAAATGCCCGGTGCCGCCGCGCGTGACCTGCTTGTAGGTCGGGTTGTCGAGTGTCCCGCCAGTATAACCGGACACCGCGCCCAGCACGCCGGGCACTTTCTCGAAATCGGCCTCGACACACCAGAAACAGCCACCCGCAACGGTCAGGGTCTGGGTCTCTGCGGCCTCTGCCTTGCCCCCTTGCAGGATGGTGGCCAGGGCCATGGCGGCGATCAGGGCAATGGGTTTGAGTGTCTGGATCGGGAACATGCTGCTCCTCCTTTTCCGGGTGCGATCAGGCTGCCTTGTGTCACTGGCCCGGGCAAGCCACCGACATCAAATGTCACGCGCTGTTGAAGCGGTGTTTATCACTTGGAACCGGCCGGGCAGGGCGTTAGCGTGCGGCCAAAACCGGCAATCGGAGAGCAGAACATGAAAATCGCCATGTGGTCGGGGCCGCGCAATCTGTCGACGGCGATGATGTACGCCTTTGGCGCCCGGACCGATTGCGCGGTGATCGACGAGCCGTTCTATGCCGCCTATCTGGCGATGACCGGACTGCATCATCCGATGCGCGAAGAGGTTCTGGCCGCCCAGTCGCAAGACCCAGGTCAGGTGGCGGCAATGCTAAGCGGGCCCAATCCCGGGGCGCGGCCGTTCTGGTATCAGAAGCACATGACGCAGCACATGATCCCCGGCATCCCGCGCGACTGGATGCGGTCGGTCTGCAACGTGTTCCTGATCCGCCATCCGGCGCGGGTGATCGCCAGCTATGCCGAAAAGCGCGAGAACCCGACGCTGGAAGATATCGGTTTTCGTCAGCAGGCGGAACTTTTTGACGAGGTGTCTGGCTGGGGCGGCGACCCATTGGTCATCGACAGCCACGATATCCGCGAAGATCCGGCGCGGATGCTGGAACGGCTCTGCGACCGGATTGGCGTCCCGTGGTCGCCGCATATGCTGAGTTGGCCCAAGGGCGGCCACAAGGATGATGGAGTCTGGGCGCGGCACTGGTACGGGGCGGTCTGGAACTCGACCGGATTCGCAGGGCCCGAAGGCGATTTGCCCGAGGTTCCAGAGGCGTTGCAGCCGGTCTTGCAAGCCGCGATGCCATTTTATGAGCGCATGCGCGCCGTCAAGATTTGACCGGCGCGCTCATCCGCCCGCATGGGCGTCTTCGCGAAGAGGCCCGTCAGGGCTGATTGAGCGCGCCCTAGCCCAGCAATTGCCCCAGCTTCATCGCCACACCCATGTTGCCGCTGATCTTGAGCTTGCCCATCATCACGCCGGTCATCGGGTTCAGCTTGCCGGTCAGCAGCTTGACCAGATTGTCCTGGCTCAGGCGGATGGTGCAGTCGGTGTCGCGGTCCTGGGTGCTGGCGGTGTTGTCAGCCAGAACGATCACACCATCGTCGCCACAGTCGAATTTCAGCGACCCGTCAAAGCTTTTGCCCGCCAGTTCGGTCTGCATCTTGTCGGCGATATCCTGAAGCATGTTGCGCCTCTCATGTTGTTGGGAAAAGCGGTAAGAAACCGGCCCGCGCTTGGCAAGCCTGACCAAGCGGCAGGGTCAGCCGCCCAGCGCGCGCAGGGTCAGGGGGCAGGGCGATCCGTCATAGAACGCCTCCAGAACCGCGCGGAATTCACCCGGCGCATCCGGCACCGCGGCGAACAGCGTCATGGAAGAACGCAGCTTCTTGGCGTCGATGCTGCCAAGGATATCGTCGGGCCGTTTACCGGCATGGGTCAACATCAGGCGGCTGACCTCGATCAGTCGGGCGCGCAATGCGGGATGGGCCAGATAGGCGGCCGCCTCGTCCAGATCCCCGATCCCGTAAAGCTGCGCCATATGCGACTGGCCGAGTTCGGCCAGCTGCGGAAAGACGAACCACATCCAGTGGCTCGTCTTTTGCCCCAAAGTTAGTTCGCGCAGGACATCCGGCCAGACGGTGTCCTGCGCCTCGACGAACATCTCCAGTTCGTCATCATCGTCAAACTCGTCTTCGCCGATCACTTGCCAGCAACGCGACGGTTGCGGGTCGCAAGCAGTTTCAGCCGCAGCGCGTTCAGCTGGATGAAGCCCTTGGCATCCTGCTGGTCATAGGCGCCGGCGTCCTCTTCGAAGGTCACGTGGGCCTCGGAATAGAGCGAGTGATCCGACCAGCGGGCGACGGTGCGCGCCGAACCCTTGTAGAGTTTCAGCCGGACGGTGCCGGTGACGTGCTCCTGGCTCTTGTCGATCAGGGCCTGCAGCATCTCGCGCTCGGGGCTGAACCAGAAGCCGTTATAGATCAGCTCGGCATAGCGGGGCATGATCGAATCCTTCAGGTGGCCCGCGCCGCTGTCCAGCGTGATCTGTTCGATGCCGCGATGTGCCTCGAGCAGGATGGTCCCGCCGGGGGTCTCGTAGACGCCGCGCGATTTCATCCCGACAAAGCGGTTTTCGACGAAATCCAAGAGGCCGATACCGTGCTTGCCACCCAACTCGTTCAGACGGGTCAGGATGGTTGCGGGCGACATCGCCTCGCCGTTGATCGCCACCGCGTCACCCTTTTCAAAGGTAACTTCGATGAACTCGGGCGTGTCGGGGGCGTCTTCGACCGCGACGATGCGTTGGGCGACGTAATCGGGCGCCTCGACGCCCGGATCCTCCAGCACCTTGCCCTCGGACGAGGTGTGCAGCAGGTTCGCGTCGACCGAGAACGGCGCCTCGCCGCGCTTGTCCTTCGAAATCGGAATCTGATGCGCTTCGGCGAATTCCAGCAGACGGGTGCGGCTGGTCAGATCCCACAGGCGCCAGGGCGCGATCACCCTGATCTCGGGGTTCAGCGCATAGGCGGAAAGCTCGAACCGCACCTGGTCGTTGCCCTTGCCGGTGGCGCCATGGGCCACCGCGTCAGCGCCGTGTTCGGCGGCGATCTCGACCAGACGTTTCGAGATCAGCGGCCGCGCGATCGAAGTGCCCAGCAAATACAGCCCCTCGTACACCGCATTGGCGCGGAACATCGGAAAGACAAAGTCGCGCACGAACTCTTCGCGGACATCCTCGATATGGATGTTCTCGGGCTTGATGCCCAGCAGCTCGGCCTTTTTGCGGGCGGGTTCCAGCTCCTCTCCCTGGCCGAGATCGGCGGTAAAGGTGACAACCTCGCAGCCATATTCGGTCTGCAACCATTTCAGGATGATCGAGGTATCGAGGCCACCGGAATAGGCCAGGACAACTTTCTTGGGCGCGGACATCGGATTTCCCCTTAAACGCATGACGTGTGGGGCCTAGCGGGTTTTGCGGTTGGGGGCAAGTTGTGGTGGTTGACAGAGGCGGGGAAACGAGATGAAACAACAGAGTGCCACACAAGTTATGGTTGAGGGGTGTTTCAAAATGTTAGGTTGGCGGATTTTCCTGTATTCGATCCGGATGGTTCTGCGCAATTGGCGACACGCTCTGCGGCTGGCCCTTGTGCCCGCGATCCTTGGCAGCGTGGCGATGATGACAATAGCCTGGGTCATGCAAAGCGGCCCTGCGTTTGAACAATTTTTCGGGGCAGGGCTCAACGATCTCGACAAGACCGAGATGACCCGCCAGCATACGCTTTCCTCGCTGTTGGTCCTTGTGCCTCAAGCTGTAGCCAGCCTCTGGATCGTGATAACTTGGCATCGGTTCATTCTGCTGGAAGAAGCGCAGGACGGCTGGGTGCCGCCCTTGCGTCCGGGGCGAACCCTCGCCTATTTCGCCCTGTCGGTGGGGATCGTGTTGATCTTTGCGGCTGTCGCGTTTCCTGTTGTCTATGCGACGGTCGTTCTTGCTGCTGCGTTGGGGCTGCGTGGCATGGCGGTTGCGCTCACGTTAGCGGTATTGCTGCTTCTGTCGCCCTTGTCGCAAAGGGCACTACTTGTCCTGCCTGCCTCTGCCATCGGCCAACCGCTGAGTTTCGGTGACGCGCTGACGCTGACACGCGATCACTACTGGACCATGCTGATTGTCGCGGTATCGGGGTCTGCCATGCAACATGGGCTTTCGACCGTGCTGTCTTTCGTAGGCGGAACCTCTACCGTTGGGCCGGTCGCCGCGCTTTTCCTGACGCTGTTGTTGCAACCGCTGCTCTGGGCGAGTGTTCTGACCACTCTCTACGGGGTCTTTGTGGAGAAGCGCCCGCTTGGCTGACGCGCGTACACCAATGTATTCCTTGTCTCGGGCGCGGGGTTGCGGCAGTCAGGTGGAATGAGCGATTTCATGACCCGAGCCCGCGCCGCCGAACAGGCGATGCGCGAAGTTTTCCCCGCCACGCCGTTGCAGCGAAACGACCATCTGTCGGCGCGTTATGGCGCCGATATCTGGCTTAAGCGCGAGGATCTGAGCCCGGTCCGCTCCTACAAGATCCGAGGTGCGTTCAACGCGATGCGCAAGCAGCCGGGGCAGGGGCTGTTCGTCTGTGCAAGTGCCGGCAATCATGCCCAGGGCGTGGCCTTTATGTGTCGGCACATGGGGGTACGGGGCGTGATCTTCATGCCGGTGACCACGCCGCAGCAGAAGATCCAGAAGACCCGCATGTTCGGCGGCGATCAGGTCGAAATTCACCTGACCGGCGACTATTTCGACCAGACGCTGGCCGCCGCACAGGCCTGGTGCGCGCAGGAGGGTGGGCATTTCCTGTCGCCCTTCGACGATGCCGATGTGATCGAGGGGCAGGCCTCGCTGGCCGTCGAGATCGAGGAACAGCTGGGCGGCGTGCCCGATCATGTGGTGCTGCCGGTGGGTGGCGGCGGCATGTCGGCGGGGGTGGCGACCTGGTTCGGGGATCGCAGCCATTGCATCTTTGTCGAACCCGAGGGCGGCGCCTGCCTGCGCGCGGCGCTGGCGGCGGGGCATCCGGTAAAGCTGGATCATGTGGACAATTTCGTCGATGGCGCGGCGGTGGGCCGGATCGGGGAAAAGACATTCGAACTGCTGAAATCGCGGCACATGTCCGATGTGCTGGTGATGCCCGAAGATCGCATCTGCACCACCATCATCGAGATGCTGAATGTCGAGGGGATCGTGCTGGAACCCGCCGGCGCGCTGTCGGTCGAGGCGGTGGCCGATGTGCAAAGCTTTGTCCGGGGCAAGACGGTGGTCTGCGTCACCTCGGGCGGCAATTTCGATTTCGAACGCCTGCCCGAGGTCAAGGAGCGCGCGCAGCGCTATTTGGGGGTCAAGAAATACTTCCTGCTGCGCCTGCCACAGCGACCGGGCGCGCTGAAGGAATTTCTGAACATTCTGGGGCCCGATGACGATATCGCCCGGTTCGAATACATGAAGAAATCGGCGCGCAATTTCGGCTCGGTCCTGATCGGGATCGAAACCGCGAGGCCCGAGAACTTCGAACGCCTTTACGCCCGTCTGGACGAGGCCGGGTTTACCTATACCGATATCACCCGCAACGAGACGCTGGCGCAATTCGTGATCTGAGCGCTCTCAGATATGACCGGGCAGTTCCGATTGGAACACCGATTTCGACGCCTCGAAACTGTTGATGATGGCATCCAGGTCGACCGTGTCCGCATGACCGGCGGCCGATTGCCGCTCGCCATCCTGGCACAGGGCGGAAAAGGACTGAAACCCAAGGCTGAGCGCGCTGCCCTTGAGAAAATGCAGATCCTTTTCAAGCAGGCTGCGATCCGGTGCCTGCCGAAGACGCGTGATCACCTCTTCGACCTCTTCCAGGAACAGGTCCACAACCTCTTCGAAATCCTCCGCACCGACCTCTTCCCGCAATTGGGTCACGCGGGGCCAGTGAATCATGGCGCACCTCCGTTCTCTCTGCCCCATTCACCCATCATTAGGAGATCGAGGGTAAACAGCCGGTAAAGAGAGACGGGACCAAAAGCGGCAATTCTCTCTTTCATGAGATGTTAACGGGGACCTGCCTAGCGTGGGCCGTATCCTTGGCCTTGGTGAAATCGGGACAGACAACAGTGTTGCATGGTAGGGAAATGGAGGCCCAGACCGATATGGAACCGGGCGCAATCCGCCGGGTGCTGGTTGTTGACGACAGCCGGTTGCAGCGCCGCATCCTGTCGAGCTCGCTGAAGAAATGGGGATTCGAGGTGATCGAGGCCGAAAGCGGCGAGGAGGCGATGGAAATCTGCGCTCGCGCCATGCCCGATCTGGTGTTGAGCGACTGGGTCATGCCGGGGATGAGCGGCGTCGATTTCTGCGAGGCGTTCCGGCAACTGAATTCTGACCGATACTGCTATTTCATCCTGCTTACATCGAAGAGCGAAAAGAACGAGGTGGCGCAGGGGCTGGATGCCGGGGCCGACGATTTCCTGATCAAGCCGGTCAGCTCGGACGAGCTGCGGGCGCGGATTTCGGCCGGGGACCGCGTGATCGGCATGCAGCGAGAGCTTTCGGCCAAGAACGAAGTGATCGAACAGGCGCTGGACGATCTGAAACGCGCCCATGACGCCATCGACAAGGACTTGATCCAGGCGCGCAAGATTCAGGAATCGCTGGTGCCCGACTTCAGCCAGGATTTCGGTTCCTCGCGGATCAGCCTGCTGCTGAAACCCTGTGGGCATATCGGCGGCGATCTGGTGGGCATGTTCTCACCCGGGCCGAACCGGGTCGGGTTCTACAGCATCGACGTTTCAGGCCATGGCATCACCTCGGCGATGATGACCGCGCGTCTGGGTGGCTATCTGTCCAGCCGCTATTTCGACCAGAATGTCGCGATGGAGAAGCGGTTCAACAAGTTTTTCGCCCTGCGCCAGCCGCAAGACGTGGCCGAGACCCTCAACTCCCGCCTGATCGCCGATACCGGGATCGAGGAATATTTCACCATGGTCTACGCGATCATGGACCTGCGCAGCGGCATGTTGCGGATGGTGCAGGCCGGACACCCGCACCCGCTGCTCTTGCGTCGGGACGGTACGGCGGAATTCATCGGTGAGGGTGGCGTTCCCATCGGTCTGTTGCCGGGCGTTCCCTTTACCCAGGTCGAGGTGCAGATGGAGGTTGGTGACCGGCTTCTGCTTTACTCCGACGGGTTTACCGAATGCCGCCTTGCCAATGGCGAGATGCTGGAGCCAGAGGGGCTACTGGCGCTGGTCAATGAGTGTAATCCCGAACAGGGCGGTCAGGAGTTTCTGGATGACTTGTTCTGGCGCCTGACTCAGGTCATGTCGCCTGAACACGGGCTTGAGGATGATGTGTCGGCAACGTTTTTCGAGTTTAACGGGCCGTGATCCGCGCCAGATGCCGGGCGGCGAAATGACGGTCGCCGGCATTGCCCAGCAGTTGCGCTGCGCTGTGGGCCGGCATCCACAGGGCGGCGTGATCGGGTTCTGTCGGCGGGCCGATACGGCGCACCGGCCGGGCGCGGTAGATCAGACAGATCTTTTCGGCCCAGAGATTGTATTCCGGCATATAGGCAAAGCGGCGGAACGCCCCTATCCGGCGCGGTGCGGCGATCAGCCAGCCGGTTTCCTCGTAAACCTCGCGATGCAGCGCGGCGACCGGCGATTCGCCCGGATCGATGCCGCCACCGGGCAGTTGCAGGTCGGGATCGGGGTCATACTGGCTGGTCAGCAGCAGATCCGATCCTCGCGGCAGCAGGGCATAGGCTCCGACCCTGCGGGTGTAACGGCGGCCCGGCTCGGGGCTTTCCCCAAAACGTCTGATCATGTAGAGGCCCTTTCAACGCGGCTTGTCCGACCCTATATGGTCGCGATATGCCAAGACTTGGCGTGCAAGGAAACCCATGACACTCGGAACCAAAATCGCGTGGGACGACACTGTCCTGCCCTTTCAGCTCGATTTGCCTGACATGCGTGGCCGCGTGGCGCGGCTGGACGGTGTGCTGGACGGCATTCTGAAACAACACGATTATCCCACAGTGGTCGAGGCCCTGGTGGCCGAAATGGCATTGCTGACCGCGCTGATCGGCCAAACCATCGGCCTGCGCTGGAAACTGTCGCTGCAGGTACAGTCCAAGGGCGCGGTGCGGATGATCGCCACCGATTACTATGCCCCTCGGGCCGAGGGCGAGCCGGCGCGCATCCGTGCCTATGCCGGTTTCGACGCCGACCGGCTGACCGACGGTGCCCCGTTCGATCAGGTGGGTGAGGGCTATTTCGCGATCCTGATCGACCAGGGCAAAGGGACCCAACCCTATCAGGGGATCACCCCGCTGGCGGGTGGTTCGCTAAGCGCCTGTGCCGAGGCCTATTTTGCCCAATCCGAACAGCTGCCGACACGGTTTCAGCTGCGCTTTGGCAAGTCCACCGAACCGGGCGTGCCAGAGCATTGGCGCGCCGGCGGCGTGATGTTGCAGCATATGCCAAAGGCCTCGCCCTTTGCGGCGGGCGGACCGGGAACGGGCGATATCCTGACCGCCGCCGATCTGGTGGACGGCGCCGAGGGCGAGAACTGGAACCGGGTCAATATCCTGCTCGACACGGTCGAGGACCTGGAGTTGATCGGCCCGGCGCTGCCGCCGACCGACCTGCTGGTGCGGCTGTTTCACGAGGAACAGCCTCGTGTCTATGACGCGCAGTCGGTGCGGTTTGGCTGCACCTGCTCCGAAGAGCGGGTGCGCCAGAGTCTGTCGATCTACTCCGTCAAGGATATCGGCCACATGACCACCGACGAGGGTACAGTGACCGCCGATTGCCAGTTCTGCGGCGCGCATTACGTGTTGGATCCGGCCTCGGTCGGGTTCGAGGCGGATCAGGGTGACTGATCCGATCGACAGTTTGATGGCGGCCCTGGCCCGGACCGGGCCTGGGTCGAGCGACTTTGACCTCAACCCGGGCACCATTCTACCCGAGGGGCGCAGGCTGCGCCCCGCCGGGGTGCTGGTGCCGGTGACGCTGGCCCACGGTGCGCCCCGGGTGATCCTGACCAAGCGGTCCTCGGCGCTGAAACATCATCCGGGTCAGATCGCCTTTCCCGGCGGCAAACAGGACGAGGGCGACGCGGATGTGATCGCCGCCGCCCTGCGCGAGGCCGAGGAAGAGATCGGTCTGACCCGCACCCTGCCGCAGGTGCTGGGCACCCTGCCGGCGCATGAGACGGTGACCGCCTTTACCGTCACGCCTGTGGTGGCGGTGGTCGAGCGCACCTTCGACGTCCGGCCCGAGCCGGGCGAGGTCGAAGAGGTGTTCAGCGTGCCGCTCGCACATCTGATGCGGCCCGAGAACTACTCGGTTCAGTCGCGCCGCTGGCGCGGACAGCGGCGGCATTACTTCACCGTGCCTTTCGGGCCCTACTACATCTGGGGCGCCACCGCGCGGATGCTGAGGGGGCTGGCCGAAAGGATGCAGCAATGACCCGGATTGACGAGGCATGGCTGACCGAACCGGCGACGCAACAGGTGTGCCGGGCCCTGACCGAGGGCGGTGCGCAGGCGCTGTTCGTCGGTGGCTGTGTGCGCAACGCACTGTTGGGCGCGCCGGTCAGCGATATCGACATCACCACCGACGCCCATCCCGAGCGGGTGATGGCGCTGGCCGCCGCGGCCGGGATCAAGGCGGTTCCCACAGGCATCGCCCATGGCACCGTGACGCTGGTTGCCAATAGCATTCCGCATGAGGTCACCACTTTTCGCCGCGATGTGGAAACCGACGGCCGCCGCGCGGTGGTCGCCTTTTCCGACTCGATCCACGAGGATGCCGCGCGGCGCGATTTCACCATGAACGCGCTTTATGCCCGGCCCGACGGCACGGTTCTGGACCCGTTGGATGGGCTGCCCGATCTACAGGCGCGGCGCGTGCGGTTCATCGGTGATGCGACCGACCGCATCCGCGAGGATTACTTGCGCTCGCTGCGTTATTTCCGGTTTCACGCCTGGTATGGCGATGCCGAGGCCGGTTTCGATGCCGAAGCGCTGGCGGCGATTGCCGGTAATCTCGACGGGCTGTCCCGCCTCTCGCGCGAGAGGGTGGGGGCCGAGATGTTGAAACTGTTCGCCGCGCCCGACCCGGCGCCCTCGGTCGCTGCCATGCGCGCCGCCGGGGTGCTGGCCCAGCTTCTGCCCGGTGCGGATGATCGGGCGCTGGCGCCGCTGGTACATCTGGAAGACGGGTTGGGGGCCGATCCGATCCGGCGGCTGGCCGCGCTGGGCGACGGCGAAGCACTGGCCTCGCTCCGGTTGAGCAAGGCGCAGATGGCGTTGCTGGACACGCTGCGCCGAGCTGCTTTGGGCACCGCCGGGGCCGGAGAGTTGGGGCACGAACTGGGCGTCGAGGCGGCGCGCGATGCACTTCTTCTGCGGGCCGCGCTGCTGGAACAACCGCTTGACCCGCACGCGCCCGCCGCCATTGCGCGCGGGGCTGCGGCGGTGTTTCCGGTCACTGCCCGCGATCTGATGCCAGCCTATTCTGGCCCCGCGCTGGGCGCGCGGCTTGCCACGCTAAAGGCGCGCTGGATCGCCTCGGACTTCAGCCTGAGCAGGGCGGCTTTGCTGGTTGACAAGGATTGACGCAAGGTCAATCAATTCCTGCGTGACAGGGCGAACCTTGCAAGGTTAGGTTTGCCTCGAAACCGATAGGAGGGATGCGAATGTATTACGGGCTCTGGTTCAGCTGAGGCTGGGATAACCGACCCGTTCGGGTGGTGTCCTGCACGCCGCCTCTTTCGCATATTCCCTAACTGCTCAACGGAGCATCCTTCATGTTTCGCTTTTTCGAAAATCTTGTCGATCCCTTTGTCGCCTATGACGAGACCGACACGCCGCCCACCCGGTTGTGGCCCTTTATGCTGGATTACTCCCAGCCGTTTCTGCGCGTCTTTGTCTGGACTGCGCTGCTGTCGATCATCGTCGCCGGGGTCGAGATCGGGCTGATCTACTACATGGGCCGTGTCGTCGATGTGTTGAACGGCGAACCGGCCGAGGTCTGGGCGCGCTACGGCACCGAGTTCATCGTGCTGGCACTGTTCGTCCTGCTGATCCGGCCTGCGCTGCATGTGGCCGATGTGCTGCTGTTGAACAATGCGATCCTGCCCAATTTCGGCACCCTGATCCGCTGGCGCGCGCATAAACACGTATTGCGCCAGTCGGTCGGCTGGTTCGAGAATGATTTTGCCGGGCGCATCGCCAACCGGATCATGCAGACCCCCCCGGCGGCGGGCGAGGTGATCTTTCAGGTTTTCGACGCGATCTCGTTTTCGCTGGCCTATCTGTTGGGCGCGGCGATCTTGCTTATGGCGGCCGACATCCGGCTGCTGCTGCCATTGCTGATCTGGTTCGCGCTTTATGCTTTGCTGGTGCGCTGGACGATCCAGCGGGTTGGGCCAGCGTCGCAGGCGGCCTCGGATGCGCGTTCGACCGTGACGGGGCGGGTGGTGGACAGCTATACCAACATCCATTCGGTCAAGATGTTCGCCCATGACGACCGCGAGCTGACCTATGCCCGCGAAGCGATCGAGGAAACGCGCCGCACCTTTCAGGTGGAAATGCGGATCTTTACCATCATGGACGTGGTGCTGGTCACCCTGAACGGGCTGCTGATCGTCGGCGTGGTTGGCTGGGCCATCGCGCTCTGGATGCAGGGGCAGGCCAGTGTCGGCCTGGTGGCCGCAGCCTCGGCCCTGACCCTGCGGCTGAACGCGATGACCGGCTGGATCATGTGGGCGCTGACCAG
The DNA here is from genome assembly GCF_000011965.2 of Ruegeria pomeroyi DSS-3. Lineage (NCBI taxonomy): Bacteria > Pseudomonadati > Pseudomonadota > Alphaproteobacteria > Rhodobacterales > Roseobacteraceae > Ruegeria > Ruegeria pomeroyi. Next base: position 26,741 of record NC_003911.12, read on the forward strand.
TTTCTTTCGCCAATTGGGTGTGGTGGCCGAGGGGATGGAAACCATCGCCCAGCCCATCGACCTGGTGGATGCGCCGGATGCCCGGCCGCTGGAGCTGAGCGAGGGCCGGATCGAACTGCAACAGCTGTCGCATCACTATGGGCGCGGCGCCGGCGGGCTGGACCAGTTGGACCTGACAATTGCGCCGGGTGAAAAGATCGGGCTGATCGGACGCTCGGGCGCGGGCAAGTCGACGCTGGTCAAGCTGCTGCTCCGGTTCTACGACCCCGATAGCGGTCGCATCCTGATCGACGGACAGGATATCGCCCGGGTGACCCAGAACAGTCTGCGCAGCCATATCGGCATGGTGCAGCAGGACAGCGCCCTGTTGCACCGCTCGGTCCGTGACAACCTGCTTTATGGTCGTCCCGACGCGAGTGAGGACGAGATGATCGCCGCCGCCAAACAGGCCGAGGCGCATGACTTCATCCTGGACCTCGAAGATCCGCAGGGCAGGCGCGGCTATGATGCCCATGTGGGCGAGCGCGGCGTCAAGCTGAGCGGCGGGCAACGCCAGCGGGTGACCCTGGCGCGGGTCATTCTGAAGAACGCGCCCATTTTGCTGTTGGACGAGGCGACCAGCGCGCTAGATTCCGAGGTCGAGGCCGCCATTCAGGACACGCTCTACGGCATGATGGAAGGAAAGACCGTGATCGCCATCGCTCACCGGCTGAGCACAATCGCCCAGATGGACCGTATCCTGGTGCTGGATCAGGGCCGGATCGTTGAAGAGGGCGATCATGCCGACCTGCTGGCGCAGGGCGGGCTCTATGCCCAGTTCTGGGCACGGCAATCGGGCGGGTTTCTGAACACCGAGGCCGCTGAATGAGGTTTGCCGACCTCATCGACCCGTTTCGTGACACCGACACGCCCCCGCCCCAGCGGCTGGGGGCGTTCATTCGCTGGGCATTGAGCGGCGCCTGGCCGGTTCTATTCGTCGCCGCCCTGTTTTCTGCCCTGGCAGGCATGTTCGAGGCGATTACCGCGTGGATACTGGGGCAGGTGGTCGACCGGGCGGTCGAACTTGGTCCCGAAGGGTTTTTTGAGGGCACCAACCTGGCGACAATCCTGGTTGCAGTGGGCTTTTTCGTGTTGATCCGGCCGGTTGCCTTTGGCCTGTCGGCCTTCTCCAACAACTATATCGTCATGCCCAATATCCCGCCGCTTGTGCTGGCCAAGCTGAATCGGTGGACGCTGGGACAATCGGTGGGCTTCTTTGATGACGATTTCGCCGGTCGGATCGCGCAGAAACAGATGCAGACGGCAAGCGCGCTCAGCTCGGTGGTATCCGAGACCATCAGCGCGATCGTCTTTGCACTGGCATCGCTGATCGGCAGTTTGGCCTTGTTAGGGTCTATTCATCCACTGGTCATGTTGCCTTTTGCGGTGTGGCTTTGTGGCTATTTTCTGCTGATCCGCTGGTATCTGCCACGGGTTCGCAAACGATCGGCGGCGCGGGCGGGAGCGCGGGCGATGGTGTCGGGCCAGGTAGTGGACACGATCACCAATATCAAGACGGTCAAGCTGTTCGCACATGCCGAGGCCGAGGATGTGACCGCGCGCAATGCCATGGCCGACCTGCGCGAGAGGTCGCTGGATTTCGGCTGGCTTTCGGCCAGTTTCCGGTTCTTCCTGATGTTGCTGGCGGGTGTCTTGCCGGTGATCCTGCTGGGTTCGGCGCTGATTCTCTGGCGGGCAGGGGATGCCAGCGCGGGCGACGTTGTGGTCGCCGGATCGGTCTCCATCCGTATCGCGCAGATGTCCGGTTGGGTCAGTTTCACGCTGATGAGCCTTTATGCCAACCTGGGAGAGGTGCAGAACGGCATGAACAGTCTTGCGCGGGCTGAACGTATCGAGGATGTCGCGGATGCGCGGCCTTTGGTTGCGGGCGCTGGCAAGATCGATTTCGAGGATGTCGGCTTTGCCTATGGGCGAAAATCCGGCGGGGTCGATGCGTTGTCGCTGACCGTTGCGCCGGGCGAAAAACTGGGGATTGTCGGTGCCTCAGGGGCGGGCAAGTCGACGCTGGTTTCGTTGCTGCTCAGGCTCTATGAAGCGGAAAACGGACAAATCCGCATTGACGGGCAGGATATCACTACCGTGACGCAGGACAGTTTGCGGCGGCAGATCGGGCTGGTGACGCAAGAGACGGCGATGTTCAATCGTTCGGCCCGCGAGAACATCCTTTATGGCCGCCCAAATGCGAGCGAGGCCGAGTTGATCGCCGCCGCGCAAAAGGCCGAGGCGCATGACTTCATCCTGGATCTTGCCGACGCCAAGGGACGCACCGGATATGACGCCCATCTGGGCGAGCGTGGCGTCAAGCTGAGCGGTGGTCAGCGGCAGCGGATTGCGCTGGCGCGCGCTATCCTCAAAGACGCGCCGATCCTGGTGCTGGACGAGGCAACCAGCGCGCTTGACAGCGAGGTCGAGGCGTCGATCCAGACCGCGCTGCACCGGGTGATGGAGGGCAAGACCGTGCTGGCCATCGCGCACCGTCTGTCGACCCTGTCGGAAATGGACCGGATCGTGGTGCTGGATCGCGGCCGGATCGTCGAAAGCGGCACGCATGAAGCGCTTTTGGCGCGCGACGGTCTCTATGCCCGGTTCTGGCATCGTCAGTCGGGTGGCTTTATTCGCACCCAGGCCGCCGAGTAAGGGCTTTTCGCCTCGCGCGTGCCCCTGTATCAGGCGGCCATGACACAAGAGATCACCATTACACGGCTGGGCCATCAGGGCGACGGGATCGCCCCGGGCCCGGTCTATGTGCCGCGCAGCCTGCCGGGCGAGGTGGTCAGCGGCACGCCCGAGGGCGACAGACTGGCCGATATGCGGGTGGTGACACCGTCGCCGCATCGAGTGGCGCCGCCCTGCCGCCATTACCGCGCCTGCGGCGGCTGCCAGTTGCAGCACGCCTCGGACGGGTTCGTCGCCGAGTGGAAGCAAGAGGTGGTGCGCGCCGCATTGGCGGCGCAAGGGATCGAGGCGGTGATGCGCCCCGTTCATACCTCGCCGCCGCAGTCACGCCGCCGCGCAACCATCGCGGTGCGCCGCACTAAAAAGGGTGCGCTTGCCGGGTTTCATGGCCGCGCCTCGGACGTGATCACCGAGATTCCGGATTGCCATTTGCTCGACCCTGCGCTGCTTGCCGCCATTCCGATGGCCGAGGCGTTGGCCATGCTGGGCGGCAGCCGCAAGGGGGTCATGGCGGTCACGCTGACCCTGTCGGTGGCTGGGCTAGATGTGGCGGTGCGCGGTGGCAAGCCACTGGACGGCCCGCTTGAGGTGGCGCTGGGCCAGTTGGCCGAGGTGCAGGGGCTGGCCCGGCTGGCCTGGGAAGACGAGGTGATCGCCATGCGTCACCCGCCGGCGCAAAACTTCGGCAAGGCGGCGGTCGTGCCGCCGCCGGGCGCCTTTCTGCAGGCCACCCGCGACGGGGAACAGGCGTTGTTGGCAGCGGTGCGGGAAACGATTGCGGGCGCCCGCCGGGTCGCCGATCTGTTTGCCGGCTGCGGCACCTTTGCCCTGCCGCTGGCCGAAACCGCCGAGGTGCACGCGGTCGAGGGTGAGAGCGCGATGACTGCCGCGCTTGATCGGGGCTGGCGTCGTGCGCAGGGCCTGAAGCGCGTGACCACCGAGGCGCGCGATCTGTTCCGCCGCCCGCTGCTGCCCGACGAACTGGCCGCATTCGACGCGGTGGTGCTGGACCCGCCCCGCGCCGGGGCCGAGGCGCAGGTGGCCGAACTGGCCCGCGCCAAACCACCCGTCATCGCCTATGTCAGCTGTAACCCGGTGACCTTTGCCCGCGATGCCAAAACGCTGGTTCAGGCTGGATATAGCCTGAATTGGGTGCAGGTGGTCGATCAGTTCCGCTGGTCGGCACATGTGGAGCTTGCGGCGGCCTTCTCGCTGGCCCATATCGGCGGCTAAGCAACGAGGAGCGCGCGATGCAAAGAATGCAGGCCTTTATCGACCGGCCCGGTTTCGGCCGGTTCATTACCGCCGTGATCATGCTGAACGCCGTCGTGCTGGGGATGGAGACGTCGCCCTATCTGATGGAGCGGTGGGGCGGGCTGATCCTGGCCGCTGACCGTATCTGCCTAGGCATCTTCATCGTCGAGATCGCGCTGAAACTGACGGCGCAGCGGCAGCGCTTTTTCCTGAACGGCTGGAACCTGTTCGATTTCGTGATCGTCGGGATCGCCCTGATCCCCGCCGCCGGGGGTCTGTCGGTGCTGCGGGCGCTGCGCATCCTGCGGGTGCTTCGCGTGATCTCGGTCGCGCCGCGCTTGCGCCGCGTGGTCGAAGGCTTCATCACTGCGCTGCCCGGCATGGCCAGCGTGTTTCTGTTGATGACCATCATCTTCTACATCGGCGCGGTGATCGCGACCAAGCTGTTCGCCGCCTCCTTTCCCGACTGGTTCGGCGATCTGGGTCTGTCGGCCTATACGCTGTTCCAGATCATGACGCTGGAAAGCTGGTCGATGGGCATCGTTCGCCCGGTGATGCAGGTCTATCCCTATGCCTGGCTGTTCTTTGTCCCCTTCATCATGATCACCACATTTGCGGTGGTTAACCTGCTGGTCGGTCTGATCGTGAACTCGATGCAGGACGCTCATCACGCCGAGGATGGCGAGCGGACCGATGCCTATCGGGACGAGGTTCTGGCCCGCCTGGAACAGATCGACCAGCGGCTGAATGCGCTTGGTGAAACCAAAAAGTGATTTTGCCCGACCCCGATTCCGGGGTATTCCGGGGACCATTGAGAAAAAGAACGAGGCAGTGATTATGGATCGTCGGCATTTTGGTCTTGGCGCGGCCGCCGCGCTTGGCCTGTCGGCCTGCGGCAGCCAGGACAGCAAGTTCCGCCGCTATTACGGGCCTGCGGTCACCTCGATCGTGATCAACAAGGGCGCGCGTAAGATGTACCTGTTGAACAACGAAAAGGTGCTGAAGGAGTACAAGGTCGAACTGGGTTTTGCCCCGGCAGGGCACAAACAGTTCGAAGGCGACGGCAAGACGCCCGAGGGCACCTATCTGATCGACCGGCGCAATCCCAACAGCGCATTCCATCTGTCGCTGGGCATCTCTTATCCCAACTCGCGCGATGTGGCCTATGCCCAGGCGATGGGCAAGAAGCCGGGCGGCGAAATCTTCATTCATGGCGAGCCCAATGGGTTGCGCGACCGCAAGAAGGCAAAGAAACAGCCGGATTGGACCGCTGGCTGCATCGCCGTCAAGAATGACGAGATCGAAGAGATCTATGCCATGGTGCGCGATGGGACGGTGATCACCCTGCGCGCCTGACGGCGGGCGACCCTGGATGTTCAAAGATCAGACCGCTGCCGGGAGAGACCCAAACCGTCCTGGCGGAGGTGCTGCGCCGATGGTCCACCAGAAATCCGATATCGGCCAGAAGATGGGGCGCGGTCTCTGCAAGGCGGATAAGTTCGGCCTCCAGCGTCGCATGTTCCGACACCTTGGGTTGTCTAAGAAAGCTGATCCAGCCAAAGAGCCGTAAGCGCGGTGCTTTGATGGGTGTTTCGCAAGGGGCAATGGATGCCATGGCCTTTCTCCGGGTGCATTCGCTCACCTTTCAGATTGGGCGCGCGGGCGCTTGCCTTCAACGCAAGCTTTCTCGTAACTTGGCTTAGAAAACCTGATCCAAGGGACATGTGATGCGCTTGCCGCCGCTGAACGCCCTGCGCGCTTTCGAAGCCGCCGCACGCCATAACGGCTATATCGCGGCCGCCGAAGAGCTCTGCGTGACCCGTGGCGCTGTCAGCCGTCATATCAAGCTGCTCGAGGATCATCTGGGCGTTACCCTGTTTCACCGAAATCACCGCGGGGTCGAGCTGACCGCGGCGGGGCGGCAGTTGCTGCCCGTGCTGACCGAGACCTTTGCCCGGATCGCGCGCGAGGCCGAACAGATCTCGGCCATGACGCGGGATGTGCGGATCATCTGCCCGCCGGCGCTGTCCATTCGCTGGCTGTTCCCGCGTCTCGAGGAGTTTCAGGCCGCGCATCCTGACATCCGGGTGCGGCTGACCACCGAGTTCTATGGCGCCAAGGGGTTTGACGATACCGAGCATGATCTGGGTGTTTCGGTCGAACATGTTTCCGGCCGAGGCGCCGGAATCGCCAGCATGCCGCTGTTTCCGATGGTTCTGTCACCGGCCTGTTCGCCGGCGCTGCTGCGCCAGCGACCGCTAAGCGCTCCGGCCGATCTGGCGCGGATGACGCTGCTTCATGAATCCCCTCAGCGCAGGGACTGGGCGCATTGGTTGTCCAGCTTTGGCGTGCGCGGTGTTGATGCGGGCAGCGGGCCGACCTTTCCGAACCTGGATATGGCGGCACGGGCCGCAACGATGGGCGCGGGTGTGGTCATGGCGGATCTGGCCCTGTGTCAGGAAGAGCTGCGCGCCGGAACGCTTGTGCTTCCCTTTCCCGAGATGACCTGCACCACACCGCAAGGAGGGTATGTCCTGCTTGGTGCGCGCGCGCGGTGGGACGAGCCCCATCTGCGGGCGTTTCGCGACTGGGCGGCCAGTAGCTCGGCCGATCTTGTGGCGTGCATGGGCGCCTGACCGGCTGCTGTTATGCCTGTCCGCCTGCCCATTTCCCGAACCCGAACACGATATAGTCGCGCTGATAGACATCGGCGGCCAGCGCCTCGAGCGCGTCGTCATAGATATCACTCAGCGGGATCGGGGTATCGGGGGCGGCGCGCGGCGGCTCGGGCGGTTCGGCATGGCCAAAGCGGCGGGCCAGCGACGGCAGATCGGTGGCGATTTCGTCCTCGCGCAGGATCAGGTCGGGGCTGACGAATTCCGCAAAGCTGCTCAAGGCCTGCGCCTGGCTGCACCACGACCCGTCGATGCGGATTGCGGTCTGCCCGGCCAGGTTCATGCGGACAAATTCCAGAAACGCCTCGAACGCAGCACGGTGATCGGCACGGCCGTAATCCAGCCCCGGGGTGCCTTCGGGAATGGGCAGGCTGAACTGCCGGCGCAGGGTGTTCCGGATCTTGGTGAAACAGCCGGGTCCCTTGTTCAGGATACGGTGGCAGAATGCGGAATGCGCGCGTGCCAGCGGGTGGCGCAGCACAGTAAACGCGCGGTGACCCTCGTTTCCTTTCAGCCAGCCGCGCACCTGTTTCTGGTTCAGCCCGGTGCCCAGCGCCGCATCGACCACCCCGTCGAGATCGGCCATCCAGCGGCGCACCTCATCCTCGGGGCCGCCGCGCACCGGCAGATAGATCAGCGGCGTCACCGCCCCGGTGACATAGGTCGGCACGGCGGGGCCGCGGCGCGGTTCGAAATTGGGGGTTCGGGTCAGGTTGAACCGATCGAGCCCGCTGAGCGCCTCGACCATCTCGCCCGCGTTCACCACCTTGGAGGTAACCGGGCTGGGGTTCTGCCGTTTCAGGCTGTCATCCAGTTGTTCCAGCCGCGCGGAGACGCCCAGCCATTGCGCCAGACCGTTCATTACCGACAGGTCCTGCAGATCCTCGTAAGCGACATAAAACGGGGTCTGGCCGCTGCGTTGCAGGCTGTTGAGAAGGAAGACCTGAAAATCCTGCAACGCCTCGACATGGCGGGCAAATTCCTCGGCATCAAAGCGGGCCTGTGCCTCCTTTCGGCGCTTGATATTGGTCAGCTTCCACTGGCCGGTTTCCTTGGCGATCTTCCACGAGACATAGCTGTCAAGCGGATTGCGGGTCAGGATGATCTTGGCGCAGCGCGGATCGGACAGGACCAGGTCCAGAACGCGCGGATCGTGGTCGTGAAAGAACCGGAACCCCGCCAGCACGCCGCGCGCGTCCCGCACCGCGTCGATCAGGCATTGCGGATCGGCATCGCGCATGTCCTGGCTGACTTCCAGTATCTCGGTCTTGTTGGGATAGCCGATGAAATGGGGGTTGAACGCCTCACCCACGCAGGCAACCCCGTCAAGCGCGTTCAGGTTCGCTTCGAGAAAGTTGGAGCCTGTCCGCATCTCGGCGAAGACGACGAAGTAATCAAAAGGGCTGCTCATGCGTCGTTATCGCACCAGATAGGGTTTGCGTGTCGGTTTGGGGTTGTTGATCGGGGCCGGTTCGACCGGGAAATCCCCCATCAGATAGGGGTGCATGCCCTGGTTCTTGAGGTTCTGCAGGAACTGGCCGAAGCCGGTCAGATCCACCATGGTTGGCGCTTCGGTCAGGCGGCGCGGGCTTGATTGCCCGATCTCGTCCACGATGGTCTGGATCGGCTCCATAGGCGCCTCGACGAATTCGGCCATCGTCCAGATCCGCACCCGCGCCTTGGTCCAGACCGAACGCAGGATTTCCAGATGCTTGCTTTCGATCCGTTGCAGGCGCGCGGCCTCTTTGCGCAGGTCGGCGAAGTTGCGGTTCGATTTGAACAGCGGCACCGCCCAGGCGCCGGTGATGACCGAAATCTGGGCGTTGGGGTCGCGCGCCAGCAGCCAGTCGATTTTCTGATTGTCGGCGGGGCCGAACTGGAAACACTGCCGCTCGCCCCTTGTGTTCCAGATCAGCGAGGTCAGGAAACTGGTCGGGTTATAGTCGCGCAGCAGGGCGCAATCGCTGAGCGCGCCGTTGACCAGCCGCTCGCCGCCGGCGAATTCGGCCCTCTCGGGGCCAAAGAGATGCCCATGCACACGGGTGCCGGTGGCCTTGGCCAGCCAGGGCTCGAAATCCTCGAACAGTTCGGTAAAGCCCTGGAACACGGAATAGGGGTTCGAGGTCAGGCCGTTCTCGTTGCCGTGGCGGGGAAAGCGGCTTTGCATATACAGGCCGTCGCGGCCCCGCGTCCGCCGCTCGACCGCCTTGGCAAAGATGCGGTCGATCTTGCCCGGGTTCGGCTCGGTCCGTTTCATGGCGCCGGCCTGATCGGTCAGAAAGGCCTGATACAGCCGTTCCGCCCGGGGCCATATCTTGCGGGCGACGAAACAGTCGGACCGCCGCAGCAATTGCAGGTGATCGTCGTAGAAGATATGCGGTTTGCCCTGGAAATCGAACTTGCTCAACGTCAGCGAGCGGCTTTCGATATTGGCCGAGAACTGCCGCGCCAGAGTCTGGAAATAGCTTTCATCCGGGATCCAGACCTTGCGGAAATACGCGTCATAGACGGTGCGCTCGGGGTCCTCGAGGATAGCCGAGAGGGTGTGCCGCGTCAGGCACCACCACTGGCTTCCCATATGCGGCACCAGCCCGGCAGGTATCCTGCGTTTGAACCCCAGGCGCCGTTGCAGATTGACGTATTTGTCGAACAGATAGCGGTGCTTTTTCCACGAGAAGGGAAAGCGCAGGGTAAAGCGTTCCTGATCCAGCCCGCCCACGGTCCAGGGCACATCTGCGGTGGTGGCGCTTTCGATGAAATCGGTGCGCGGCCGGGCGGCGAGATAGTCGATCAGCTCTTGCACCGGACGCAGCGGCAGGCAGGAACCGGAGGCAAGGTAGACATGGCGCACATCGGCGAATTCGGCCAGCATCTGCTCGGACGCGGCCTGCGAGGCGGCGACGATCCCCCAGGTGCCCCATTCGCAGCGGTGGCGGGTGCTGAACCGGATCAGCGGGTCCTTGACGCAGGCATCGTGAAACGCCTTGAACGTCTTGCGGGACACCTTTCGGTCGACATGGATCACAACAGGACAGCCCGAGGCGGTCCAATGCTGCGCCACCTGCTGCGCCCGGTCGAGCGCGGTGTGAACCAGCATGACGATGCCAACCGTGCTCATGCCCAGTTCCCCTTGGACATGAGGCCCAGGATCTCGAGCTGGCGCCAGTTGATGTATTTCTCGGACCATTTGCACCACAGGTCCGGCTGGTCCTGCACGCGGTCCGCATAGGCCTTGTATTCAACCGAGTTGGAATAGTGCTGGCGGCGGGTCAGTTCCTCGGCCGCCTTGACGGTGAACGTATCCAGAAACTTGGTATGCAGCAGGGCGCCGCTGGCCTTTTCGCCGCCCCATTCGTCATAGACCTGATTAAGGCCGCGCGGCAGCAAGGCGTGGGTCGAGCTGACATAGGCATACCGCCGGTTCCATTTCACCAGCGGGGTCTTGTTCAGCGCGGGGGCCTTCTTGGGGTTGTCGGGAAAGAACACCCGGCTGCGCGGCCCGCCCTGGATCCACAGATTGCCGTATTCGGGGTTTTTCTTGATCATGTAATTGCCGCTGTCGAACCAATTGGCGATCTCCAGCGGATTCTGCCCTTCGACATAGGGAACGTCGTCAATCCGCCCCTTGGGATAAACGTCGATCAGCATCGCGCTGAAAGACCGGATCGAGGAATTGTCGAGCCAGTCAGTCAGCGCCTGGATCGGGCGGGTATCGCAGAACGGATAGATAAAGAACTCGTCCGGGTCGACCACCAGCACCCAATGGTCATGGGCATAGCTGCGTTTCAGCCAATTCATCCAATCGACGCCGAACGTGGCCGATTTGTAGCTGTGCGTGGTGTGCCAGACCGATACGTCAGATTGCCCGCCGAGATAATCGAGCGTGCCATCGGTGCTGTCATTGTCCACGATCAGGAAATGGTCGATCCCCAGCTCGCGGTAATAGCGCAGGAAATAGGGCAGGCGGATTTTCTCGTTCCGGACGGTGCTGACCAACAGCACGTCGCTTGGGCGAATTGCGGCGGTATTGTTCTGAACGGCGCGCAATTCCCGGGACTTGCGTATGCAACGCAAAAGACGGCGCTTGCGCCGCACTCTCATCCGATAGGAGTCCCAAAGGCTCACGCTGCTATCCACTCTTCTTCTGACGCGAGCATGCCCGGCACCGAAATACCAACAAACCCAAGTGGTATTGCCCGTTTATGTCACTGAAACATCTATGGAAGCAACGGGTTTAGAAAGGGTTACGTCATTCCTGACATTTCTGACTCGTCTTTCCCCCGGTATCGGTTGCATTTTAACCTTCCTCCCAACCTCCGGGTGAAAGAAGCCCGAGATCGTGCAATTGCCGCCAACCCGTGAACCGGGTCGAGGAGGGAGTCCAGAAATCGGGCGAGGCGGTCAGGTCGTCATAGTAATGGTCGAAATCGGCGGGGGTGTGAAAATGCTGTTGGCGGGTCTTCTCTTCGGCCGATCTGGAAACAATGTCGGGCAGGAACTTGGTGTGCAGCAGCACCCCCGAGGGCGCACTGTCGCCCGGCCCGCCATAAACCGCGTTCAGCTGCCGGGGCAGGGCGGAATGGCAAGAGTTCACATAGGCATAGCGCCGGTCCCAGCGGATCAGCGGTATCTTGTTCAGCGTCGGTGAGCGGCGCGGATCATCGGCAAAGAACATCCGTTCGCGCGCACCGCCCTGCACCCACAGATTGCCCAGCGGTTGCTGGCGCTGGGCGCGATAGGGGGCGGCGTCGAACCAGTGCAGGATATCCAACGGATCCTCGCCCGGCGCATGGGTCTGCGCGGCGACCGGCCCCTTGGGGTAAAGGTCCAGCATATGTGCGCCAAAGCAGTTGCGCCCCTGCCGCTCCAGCCAGCCGGTCAGCGCATGCAGGTCGCGGCGGTCGTGATGGGCATAGATCAGCAACTCGTCCACATCGACCATCAGGCACCAATGCCCATGCGCGTGGCGTATTTGCAGCCAGGTCATCCAATCCAGCCCAAAGCGCGCGTCGCGATAGCTGGCCCCGGTCTGCCAGAGCGAGACATCGGGCTGCGCGGCCAGCATCTCGACGCTGCCATCGTCGCTGCCGTTGTCGACCATCAGAAAGTGGCCGACGCCTAGGGTGCGGTAATAGTCCAGGAACCAGGGCAGGCGCAGCACCTCGTTCCTGAGCGTCGTGACGGCCAGAACCTGACCCGGGCGGATCGCCGCCGTGCGGTCGGCCAGTGCGGTCAGCGCGCGTCGGCTGCGGAACGCGCGCCACAGCAGCCGCTGCCGTTTCCACCGCAACCGATAGGCATCGGCCCATCCGATCGGCGATAGCGGCGGTGCGGGGCTGCTGGTCATCCGGTGCCTCGTGTCAGTCCAGCCCCATCGCGGCCATCATCTCTTCGATCCGGGCCACGTCCTCGGGGTTGTTCAGCTCCCAGAACTGGCGCCCGCGCGCCTCGACCTCGACACACAGAACCTTGCGCCCGTTTTCCATGAAACGCAGCTGTTCCAGCCCTTCGAGCGTTTCCAGCGGCCCCATCGGCCAGGTCGGATAATCCGCCAGCGCGCCAGGCCGATAGGCATAGACGCCGACATGGTGGAACACCGGAGTGGGTGCGTCATCGGCATAGATCTGCGAGGTGAAGGGGATCACCTCCTTGGAGAAATAGAGCGCGCTGCGGTCGGCCGCGAACACCGCCGTGGTGCCACCAACCCGGCCATGTTTGCGATCGTTCAGAAACCCGTTCAGCGCCATGCCGTCACAGCGCAGCACCGGTGTTGCGATATCGGCCTCGGGCGCGGCGCGCAGGCCCGCGATCAGATCCTCGACAAACCAGTGCGGGGTCAGCGGCGCATCGCCCTGCAGGTTCACCACGATGTCGAAACCGCCACCCAGCACCGCATGTGCCTCGGCGCAGCGCTCGGTCCCGTTGACGCAATCTGACGAGGTCATGACGACCTCGGCCCCGAAGCCTTCGGCCACCGCGCGGATGCGGTCGTCATCGGTGGCGACCACCACCCGGTCGGCGCCGCTCACCGCCATCGCCGCCCGCCACGAGCGTTCGATCAGCGTCATTTCCGTGCCACTGGCGCCGGTCAGGCTGACCAGCGGCTTGCCGGGATAGCGGGTCGAGGCATAGCGGGCGGGAATGGCGATGAGGACGGACATTCAGGCTTCCTTGAGGGTGACGCTGGGGGCGTAGGCGATGAAGAACGGGTTGGCATAGCCGTCCTTGCCATAGGTCAGCGGCTGGTGATTGTCGAAACGTACCACCTTGCCCCCGGCTCCGGCCAGAACCGCGTGACCGGCGGCAGTGTCCCATTCCATGGTACGGCCAACACGCGGGTAAAGATCGGCCTCGCCCGTGGCCACCAGACAGAATTTCAGCGAGGATCCGGCGCTCTTGCTGTCCTTGACGGCGTATTTGCCGATGTAATCCTCGGTCGCCTGGTCGCGGTGCGATTTCGACGCCACCACCAGCAGCGCGGCATTGTCGGCCTCGGCCACCCGGATCGGAGAGAGGTCACCGGGCGTTTCCTTGTCCAGTCCGCCGGTCTCCTCGACCGAGCTGCCATCCGCCAGAGTATAGAACATCCGTCCCTTGGCCGGGGCATAGACCACGCCACGCGTGGGCGTGCCGTTTTCCACCAGCGCGATATTGACGGTGAAATCGCCGCGCCGGTTGATGAATTCCTTGGTCCCGTCCAGCGGATCGACGATCAGGAAGGTGTCGCCCGTCTGGCTGTGCGAGGCCGCCTGTTCCTCGGTCACCAGCAGGATATCGGGGAAGGCCGCGCGCAAGCCCGCCGAGATCAGCGCGTCGGCTGCCTCGTCCGCCTCGGTCACCGGGCTGGAGTCCGATTTGACCTTCACGCCGAAATCGTCGGCGTTGTAGATGGACATGATCACATCGCCCGCCTCAAGCGCGAGACGGCGAATGACGGGAATTAGTTCCTCGTAGGTCACAAAAAAGCTCCGATCATGGGATTTGTTGATCCAAGATGCAGGAGCCCTTATGCTGTGATGGCAACGGAACGGCAAGAATTCCGTGCGAAGCTTGGGCAATTCAACGGAAAGCAGCAACGTGTTTCGATATCGGCAGCACAAATCCCTATTGAGCGGCGCCATCACCATGGCCGAGCTCATCTTTCACAACGTGGTGCGCGGCGTCCGTCAGGGCCATTCCAATGCCTATGCGGCGTTGGGCAAGAACATGATGCAGATCCTGGTCTTTGTGCTGGTGTTCTACATGATGTTTTCGATGCTGGGGCTGCGCGGTTCGGCGATCCGGGGCGATTTCCTGCTCTACATCATGTCGGGCATTTTCCTGTTCATGGTGCACATCAAGACGGTGGGTGCGGTTGCCGGGGCCGAAGGGCCCAACAGCGCGATGATGAAACATGCGCCCATGAACACGATCATTGCCATCCTCTCGGCGGCTTTGGGGTCGCTCTATACCCAGCTGCTGACGCTGTTCCTGATTCTCTTTGGCTATCATGTCGCTTTCAAGCCGGTCGAGATCGCCGATCCTGCCGGTGCGTTCGGCATGTTGATGCTGGCCTGGTTCACGGGCTGTGCGGTCGGGTTGGTGTTCCTGTCGATCAAGCCCTGGGCGCCGATGCTGGTGGGGGTGATGACCACGCTTTACCAGCGCGCCAACATGATCGCCTCGGGCAAGATGTTCGTTGCCAATACCTTGCCGGGTTACATGCTGGCCATGTTCGACTGGAACCCGCTGTTTCACGCCATCGACCAATGCCGTGGCTTCGTGTTTCGCAACTATTTCCCGCATAACAGCAACTGGCACTATTCGCTGTGGCTGGGGATCATCCTGATCATGATCGGGCTGATGGGCGAATTCTATACCCGCCGGCATGTCTCGGCCAGCTGGTACGCGCGGCGATGAGGTGGCTTGTCGCCCTGCTGCTGGTGCTTGCCGCACCGCTTGCCGCCGATCCGGTGCCCGCATTGTTCGATGTGACCGGGGTTGCCGCCGATGATGTGCTGAACGTGCGCGAGGACCCTTCGGCCGGGTCCGAAGTGATCGGCACGCTGGCGCCCGATGCGGTCGGGGTCGAGGTTGTCGACCTGACCTTTGGCGGCGACTGGGGCCGGGTGAACGTGAACGAGACAAGCGGTTGGGTCTCGATGCGCTACATGCAGCAGCAGCCCGAGTCCGACGGGGTCTGGATGACCCCGCGTTTCACCTGTTCCGGGACCGAGCCGTTTTGGTCGCTGACCGTCGAACAGGGGGTCGGGGCGCGGTTCCAGATCATGGGCGAGGCAGAGCAGGCTCTGCCGGCCGGTCTGCTCAGACCCGGGGCGGGTTTGATCGACCGCTTTGCCCTGCCGCTGGGCCATAACCTCGCCATCCTGCGGCAGATGCAGTGCCATGACGGCATGTCCGACCGGGCCTATGGGCTGGATGTGGGCCTGATGCTGAACGGATCGCTTTACGCCGGCTGCTGCACGCTGTTGCCGAACTAGCCCGCAACCCGCAGCGTCAGGTTCAGCCGCCCGCCTTTGGGCAACAGCCGGGACGAGCCGAACCGGATCCGGTCGATCCCGTGATAGATCAGCCGCGCCGGTCCGCCCATCACCACCACATCGCCCGAGTTCAGCCAGACCGATTCCGTCTTGCCTCCCCGGCTGGTATTGCCGATGCGAAACAGGGCGTCATCGCCCAGTGACAGCGACACCACGGGCCAGGTCAGATCGGCTTCGTCGCGATCCTGGTGCAGGCCCATCCGGGCGCCCTCGCCATAATAGTTGATCAGGCAGCAATCGGGCGCGCGATCCTGACCCGTGACCCCGTGCCACAGATCCAGCACCTCGGGCGGAATCGCGGGCCAGGCCATGCCCTTCGGATGGGTCGGCTGATAGCGATAGCCGCCCTTGTCGGTCACCCATCCCAGCGACCCTGCCGAGGTCATCCGCACCGACAGCGGCTTGCCGTTCGGCATGGTGGGGGTGAACAGCGGCGCGGCCTTCAGAACCGGGCGCAATGCCTCGATCAGCCGTGCCTGGGCCGGCCCGTCGAGCGCGCCTTTGCGAATCTCGACACCACGCAGGTTCAACATGGTCATTCCCGGACGGACCCTTTCCTTGACGAAGCCTTGTCAAAAAGCATGCAGATTCGCGAAAACCTGCAATTCTGCATGCTTGCAGCACCTGTTTCCGCCCCCTATATACGCCGGGACGCGCCGTGGTGTAGGCCATTGCGCAAACAGATCGGGGCCGGAATGCCTAAACGGGTTCAGGCCTCGGGATATCGCCTTGAAGAGAAAGGGATCGAACAAATGGGTAAAGTTATCGGTATCGACCTGGGCACCACCAACTCGTGTGTTGCCATCATGGACGGCGCCCAGCCGAAAGTCATCGAAAACTCGGAAGGGGCGCGGACCACGCCCTCGATCGTCGCCTTCACCGATGAAGAGCGTCTGGTCGGTCAGCCGGCAAAACGCCAGGCGGTCACCAACCCCTCGAACACCATTTTTGGCGTCAAGCGCCTGATCGGCCGCCGGGTCGACGATGCCGAGGTCACCAAGGACAAGAAAATGGTGCCGTTCACCATCGTCAACGGTGGCAATGGCGACGCATGGGTCGAGGCCAAGGGCGAGAAATACTCGCCGTCGCAAATTTCTGCCGTCATCCTCGGCAAGATGAAGGAAACCGCAGAATCCTATCTGGGCGAGGAAGTGACCCAGGCAGTGATCACGGTGCCCGCCTATTTCAACGATGCCCAGCGTCAGGCCACCAAGGACGCCGGCAAGATCGCCGGTCTGGAAGTGCTGCGCATCATCAACGAGCCGACCGCGGCTGCGTTGGCTTATGGCCTGGACAAGAAGAACAGCCAGACCATCGCCGTCTATGACCTTGGCGGCGGTACTTTCGACGTGACCATCCTGGAAATCGACGACGGCCTGTTCGAGGTCAAGTCGACCAATGGCGACACCTTCCTGGGTGGCGAAGATTTCGACATGCGGATCGTCAACTATCTGGCGGACGAGTTCAAGAAAGAGCACGGTGTCGACCTGTCCGGCGACAAGATGGCGCTGCAGCGCCTGAAGGAAGCCGCCGAAAAGGCCAAGATCGAGCTGAGCTCGACCACCCAGACCGAAATCAACCAGCCGTTCATCTCGATGGGCGCCAATGGTCAGCCGCTGCATCTGGTGATGAAGCTGACCCGCGCCAAGCTGGAAAGCCTGGTTGGCGATCTGATCAAGAAGTCGATGGACCCGTGCAAGGCCGCTCTCAAGGATGCCGGCATTTCGCCGTCGGACGTGGACGAGGTGGTTCTGGTCGGCGGCATGACCCGCATGCCCAAGGTTTTCGAGGAAGTGACCAAGTTCTTCGGCAAGGAGCCGCACAAGGGCGTGAACCCCGATGAGGTGGTTGCCATGGGCGCCGCCATTCAGGCCGGTGTTCTGCAAGGCGACGTCAAGGATGTTGTCCTGCTCGACGTGACCCCGCTGTCGCTTGGCATCGAGACCCTGGGCGGCGTGTTCACCCGTCTGATCGACCGCAACACCACGATCCCGACCAAGAAAAGCCAGGTCTTCTCGACCGCCGAGGACAACCAGAACGCGGTGACCATCCGCGTGTTCCAGGGCGAGCGCGAGATGGCGGCCGACAACAAGATCCTCGGCCAGTTCAATCTGGAGGACATCCCGCCGGCACCGCGCGGCATGCCCCAGATCGAGGTGACATTCGACATCGACGCCAACGGCATCGTGTCGGTCTCGGCCAAGGACAAGGGCACCGGCAAGGAACACAAGATCACCATCCAGGCCTCGGGCGGTCTCTCGGACGAAGACATCGAAAAGATGGTCAAGGATGCCGAGGAAAACGCCGAAGCCGACAAGGCCCGCAAAGAGCTGGTCGAGGCGCGCAACCAGGCCGAAAGCCTGATCCATTCGACCGAGAAGTCGGTCGAAGAGCATGGCGACAAGGTCGACCCGACCACCGTCGAGGCCATCGAACTGGCCATTGCCGCGCTGAAGGACGATCTGGACAAGGACGGCGTGAGCGCCGAGAAGATCAAATCGGGCCTGCAGAACGTGACCGAAGCGGCCATGAAGCTGGGCGAGGCGATCTATAAGGCGCAGAGCGAAGGCGGCGATGACGAGCCCGCAGCGGCGGATGCACGTCCGTCGGACGACGACATCGTCGATGCCGAGTTCGAGGATCTCGGCGAAGACAAGCGAAAGTAACGGGTCATCCGGGCCAGAACGGGCCGGTCCGGTAGCCGGGCCGGCCCGCATTCGTTGAGGCAGAAGGGAATTCGGATGTCAAAACGCGACTATTACGATGTGCTCGGCGTGTCCAAGGGCGCTTCGGCCGACGAGATCAAGAAAGCCTATCGCGGCAAGGCCAAGGAGCTGCATCCCGACCGCAACAAGGACAATCCGGATGCCGAGTCGCTGTTCAAGGAAGTGAACGAGGCTTATGAGGTCCTGAAGGATGCCGAGAAGAAGGCCGCCTATGACCGGTTCGGCCATGCCGCGTTCGAAGGCGGCATGGGCGGCGGTCAGCGTCCCGGTGGCGGTTTCGGGTCGGGCGATTTTTCCAGCGCCTTCTCGGATGTGTTCGAGGACCTGTTCGGCGATTTCATGGGTGGCCAGCGGGGTGGCGGTGGCCGCCGCGCTGCGCGCGGCTCGGACCTGCGATACAACCTGCGGGTCACGCTGGAAGAGGCGTTCTCGGGCCTGCAAAAGACCATCAACGTGCCCACCGCGGTTGCCTGTTCGTCCTGCGAGGGCACCGGTGCCGAAGGCGGGGTCGAGCCGACCACCTGTCCGACCTGTTCGGGCATGGGCAAGGTGCGCGCACAGCAGGGCTTCTTTACCGTCGAGCGGACCTGTCCGACCTGTTCGGGTCTGGGTCAGATCATCAAGAACCCCTGCAAATCCTGCCGCGGTCAGGGTCGGGTCGAAAAGGACCGTGCGCTGAGCGTCAATATCCCCGCCGGGGTCGAAACCGGCACCCGCATTCGCCTGGCCGGTGAAGGCGAGGCCGGGATGCGCGGTGGCCCGCCGGGCGATCTCTATATCTTTGTCGAGGTCGCCAAGCACGAGCTGTTCGAACGCGACGGCGTGAACCTCTATTGCCGGGTGCCGGTCAGCATGGCTAAGGCGGCGCTGGGTGGCGCCATCGAGGTGCCGACCATCGACGGCGGCCGGGGCCGGGTGCAGGTGCCCGCCGGCAGCCAGTCAGGCCGGCAGATGCGCCTGCGCAGCAAGGGCATGCCAGCCCTGCGCGGTGGCGGCATCGGTGACATGTTCATCGAACTGGCGGTGGAAACTCCGGTCAACCTGACCAGCAAGCAGAAAGATCTGCTGCGCGAGTTCGACGAGCTGAGCGAGGACAACAATCCCGAGACCAAGAGCTTCTTTTCCTCGGTCAAGTCGTTCTGGGACGGGATGAAGGGTTAGGGGGCGCTGCTCCCGTCGCCAGACGGCGACTCCCCCGGAGTTTTTTCGGCGAAATGAAAACAAGGGCGGGTGCCGAGGGGTATCCGCCCTTTTCGTAAAGATTCCCTCTTGATTGTCGTCACGTCACCTGAGATTGTTCGCGCCAACCGTTGGGGTGCCCTGTGTGGGGCTGAGAGGCGCGGGTGCGTCAACCCATCGAACCTGATCCGGGCAATACCGGCGTAGGGAACGGTCTATCGCTATCGGACGTTTTCCATGCCCTCGTTGCCCCTGAACCGGAGTGACGGACATGGTTCCGATTGCCTTGACGATTGCAGGATCCGACAGCGGCGGCGGCGCGGGCATTCAGGCCGATCTGAAGGCGATGTCGGCGCTGGGCATCTATGGTGCCTCGGTGATCACGGCGGTGACCGCACAGAACACATGCGCAGTGACGGCGGTGCATGAGATTCCCACCGAAATCATTCGGGCGCAGATCGAGGCGGTTCTGGACGATCTCGACGTGCGCGCGATCAAGATCGGCATGCTGGCAACGCCCGAGATCATCGGGGCAGTCGCCGACGCCATTGCCGGGTTTGACGGGCCTGTGGTGCTCGATCCGGTGATGGTGGCGAAATCGGGCGATGCGCTGCTGGCGGCAGAGGCGGTGGCCAGCCTGAAAGAGCGGCTGCTGCCCCGTGCGACACTGCTGACACCAAACCTGCCCGAGGCGGCGCGCCTGCTGTCGTTGCGCGATGCGGCCGACCAGGATGAAATGGTCAGCCAGGCGCGCGCCTTGATCGCGCTGGGGGCCGAGGCCGTGCTGATGAAGGGTGGGCATGCCAAGGGCGCGATTTGTCATGATCTGCTGGTGGGGCGGGCCGGGGTGCTGGCAGAGTTCTCGGCTCCGCGCCGCATGACAAAGAACACCCATGGTACAGGTTGCACGCTCAGCTCTGCCATTGCCGCCGGGCTGGCCAAGGGCCGGACGCTGAAAGCCGCGGTGCGGGATGCGCATACCTATCTGCAAGGCGCGATCGTGGCGGCGGATCGCTTGGGTGTGGGGAAGGGTCACGGACCGGTTCATCACTTTCACAGGGTCTGGTCGGCATGACGCTGTGGTCGGTCATCGGGGCCGGTGTGGCCGGATTGACCGTCGCGACCGAGATGGTCGCGCGCGGTGCCAGAGTGCAGGTGTTCGATCCGGGTGGCCCACCGGGCCCGCATGGCTGCAGCTGGTGGGCGGGCGGCATGCTGGCGCCATGGTGCGAGTACGAGAATGCCGAGGAACCGGTCTTGCGCCTGGGCCAGCAAGCCATCGGCTGGTGGGAGCAACATACCACCGTCACGCGTCGCGGCACACTTGTGGTGGCCAATCCGCGCGATCTGCCCGATCTGCGCCGGTTCGGTCGCCGGACAGAAGGGTTTCGCGAAATCAATCAGACGGAAATCCTTGGCTTAGAGTCTGATCTCGGTGCGTTCTCCAAAGGGCTTCATTTCCCGGACGAGGCGCATCTGGATCCCCGCCGCGCACTCTCTGATCTTTATCGCGGTTTGCTCGACAAGGATGTGGATTTCCACCGAAAACCCGCCCCCGCCGGGTTGGAAAATGCCATCGATTGCCGCGGGCTGCATGCGCGCGAGGTGCTGCACGACCTGCGCGGCGTCAAAGGGGAGATGCTGGTCATTCGCGCCCCGGATGTGGCTCTGACACGCCCGGTCCGATTGCTTCATCCCCGCATGCCGCTTTATGTCGTGCCCCGCGCTGACCATGTCTACATGCTCGGCGCAACTATGATCGAGAGTGAGGACAGCGGCCGCATCACAGCGCGCTCCATGCTGGAGCTGCTCAGCGCCGCCTATGCCCTGAACCCCGCCTTTGGCGAGGCCGAGGTGCTGGAGATCGGCGTCGATCTGCGCCCGGCCTTTCCCGACAACCTGCCGCGCATCCGGCGGTTGGGGCGGACCATTTATGCCAATGGCCTTTATCGCCACGGCTACCTGCTGGCGCCCGCGCTGGCGCAAGGGGTGGCCGACCTGGCGCTCAATAACACGCATACGGAGTTGGTCGATGAAGATCGTGCTTAACGGCGAGCCACGCGAGGTCGAGGCCGAAACCCTGGCCGCACTGCTGGCGGAATGCGGCCTGTCAGGCCGCGTTGCTACTGCGGTGAACGAAAGCTTTGTGCCCTCGTCCCTGCGCGGGGCGCATCGGCTGAACGATGGCGATCGGGTCGAGGTGCTCGCGCCCATGCAAGGGGGCTGAAACATGCGCGCCTTTTACGGAACCGAATTGCCGAACCCGCTGATGCTGGGCACCGCGCAATATCCCAGCCCCGCGATCCTGGAACAGGCGTTTCGCGCTAGCGGGGCCGGGGTAGCCACCGTATCGCTGCGGCGCGAATCCGGGGCTGGACAGACCTTTTGGTCGATGATCCGCGATCTGGGTGTGCTGATCCTGCCCAATACCGCTGGTTGCCACACGGTGAAAGAGGCGGTGACCACCGCCCATATGGCGCGCGAGGTCTTTGGCACGCCCTGGATCAAGCTGGAACTGATCGGCCATACCGACAGCCTGCAACCGGATGTCTTCGGCTTGATCGAGGCTGCGCGCATTCTGACCGAAGACGGGTTTCAGGTGTTTCCCTATACGACTGACGACCTGATCGTCGGCGAACGGCTGCTGGCGGCGGGGTGCGAGGTGCTGATGCCCTGGGGCGCGCCCATCGGCTCGGGCCGGGGGCTGAACAACGAATATGCGCTGCGCGCCATGCGGGCCGAGTTCCCGGACACGCCTCTCGTGGTCGATGCGGGCATCGGCCTTCCCAGCCATGCCGCCCGTGCCTTGGAACTTGGCTATGACGCGGTTCTGCTCAACACCGCCGTGGCCCGTGCGGGCGACCCGGTGGAGATGGCGCGCGCCATGGCACTGGCCATTCAGGCCGGGCAACTGGCGCATCGCGCCGACCCGATCGAGGCACGCGATATGGCCAGCGCCTCAACCCCTGTGATCGGAAAGGCATTCCTGTCATGACGCTCGACCGGTTTTATCCGATCTTCGACCATACCGACTGGCTGCGCCGGATGCTGCCGCTTGGGGTCAAGCTGGTGCAGCTCAGGATCAAGGACCAGTCCGACCCGGTGATCCGCGCCGAGATTGACACCGCGCGCGACCTCTGCCGCGCGCATGGCGCGGTGCTGGTCATCAACGACTATTGGCAGGCCGCCATCGACGCGGGCTGCGACTGGCTGCATCTGGGGCAAGAAGATCTGGATCAGGCCGATCTGCCCGCGATCCGCAAGGCGGGTCTGCGGCTGGGTGTCTCTACCCATGACGATGACGAGTTGGAGCGGGTTCTGGGCATGGACCCGGACTATGTCGCGCTGGGCCCGGTCTATCCGACCATCCTGAAACAGATGAAATGGCACCAACAGGGCCTGCCGCGCGTGACGGAATGGAAGGCGCGCGTGGGTTCCATCCCGCTGGTCGGTATCGGCGGCATGAGCGTCGAGCGTGCGCCGGGCGTGCTGGGTGCCGGGGCCGATATCGTCTCGGTCGTCACCGACATCACCTTGAATGCCGACCCCGAGGCACGGGTGCACCAATGGATCGAGGTCACGAGATGAGCCGCTATGCCCGCCAGATGATCCTGCCGCAGGCCGGGGGTGAGGGGCAGGCACGATTGGCTGGTGCCCGCGTGTTGGTGGTCGGGGCCGGGGGCCTCGCGGCCTCGGCGCTACCGCTGCTTGCCGGGGCAGGGGTCGGGCAGATCGACATTTTCGATGGTGACCACATCGAGCTGTCGAACCTGCACCGGCAGACGCTGTTTGCCGAGGGCGATGTTGGGCGGGCCAAGGCCGAGGTCGCTGCCGAACGCTGTGGCGCGCTCAATTCCGGGATTGTCCTGACCGGTACAAAACGGTCGATCACCCCGGAAAACGTGATCTTGGCCTGCCGGGACACCGATCTGGTGCTGGATTGTGCCGATAGCTATGCCGCAAGCTATCTGCTCAGCGATACCTGTCAGGCGTTGGGCAAACCGCTGATCAGCGCTTCGGTTCTGGGGCTGGGCGGATACGTCGGCGGCTTTTGTGGCGGCGCACCCAGTCTGCGCGCGGTGTTCCCCGACGCACCGGACAGCGCAGCAAGCTGCGCGACCGCTGGCGTGCTGGGGCCGGTAGTCTCCATATTAGGCTCTATACAGGCGCAAATGGCGCTTTCGGCGTTGCTTGAATTGGCGCCTTCACCGCTTGGGCAGATGGTGCAGATCGACGCGCTATCCTGGCGCAACAGCACGTTCCGCTTTGACGGCGCGCCGGAACCGGCAACTGCCTTCCGCTTTGTCGCGCCCTCGGACCTGAGCGCCGATGACCTGATCGTCGAACTGCGGACCGAAGGTGAGGCGCCCCAACCCGCGCACCCATCCGCCCGCCGAATGACGGTATCCGAGATCGAAATATCAGACACTAACAAAGAAAAACGGCTGGCTCTCTGTTGTGCCACCGGCCTCAGGGCCTGGCGCTCTGCGGAACAGTTGCAACCGATTTGGCCGGGCGAGATCGTTCTCGTTGCGGCCGCCACATCATGAAAGGAAACGCGACATGAAACACCTGGTAACCGCATTGGCGCTGCTGGCCGCCACGCCCGCCCTGGCGCAGGACAAGATGACCCTGCTGCTCGATTGGTTCATCAACCCTGACCACGGCCCGATCATCGTGGCGCAGGAAAAGGGATACTTCGCCGAACGCGGGCTGGAGGTCGAGATCGTGGCCCCCGCCGACCCCTCGGCCCCGCCGCGTCTGGTCGCTGCCGGTCAGGCCGATCTGGCGGTCAGCTATCAGCCGCAACTGCACCTGCAAATCCACGAGGGGCTGCCCCTGAAACGTGTCGGCACGCTGGTCGCCACCCCCCTCAACTGCCTGCTGGTACTGGACAACGGCCCGATCAAATCGCCCGCCGACCTCAAGGGCAAGAAGATCGGCTTCTCTGTTGCAGGCGTCGAAGAGGCGATCCTGACCACGGTTCTGGGTAAATACGATGTCGCGCTCAGCGATGTCGAGATGATCAACGTGAACTTCTCGCTCTCGCCCGCGCTGATGAGCGGACAGGTCGATGCGGTGATCGGCGCCTATCGCAATTTCGAGTTGAATCAGATGGATATCGAGGGCGAGCCGGGTCGCTGTTTCTATATCGAGGAAGAAGGCGTGCCGTCTTATGACGAGCTGATCTATGTCGCCAACCCCGACCGGATGGATGCCGGCAAGATCGCGCGCTTCCTTGAGGCCACCGAAAAGGCGACGCAGTTCATCGTCAACAACCCGCAAGCAAGCTGGGAAATCTTCTCGGCGACTTCGCCCGAATTGCAGGACGAACTGAACAAGCGCGCCTGGGCCGATACGCTGCCGCGCTTTGCGCTGCGTCCTGCTGGGTTCGACGCGGGCCGCTATGCCCGGTTCGAGACGTTTCTGAAGGACAGCGGGATGATCGACAGCGTGAACTCAGTCTCGGCCATCACCATCGACGTGACCGCCGAATGAGCGCGCCCGATTATGGCCGCGCATTCGGTCTGATGCGCGCGGCGGCGGGCCAGCCGTGGCGGGATTATACCCGCCACGCCTTTGTCGAGGGGATGAAGGATGGCAGCCTGGCGCGCGATGCATTTGTGCACTATCTGCGGCAGGATTACGTGTTCCTGATCCACTTTGCCCGCGCCTGGGCGCTGGCCGTGGTCAAGGGCGAAACCCATGCCGAGATGCTGGCCGCCGTTGGCACTGTCAACACGCTGGTGGTCGAGGAAATGCAGCTGCATGTCGGTGTGTGCGAGGCGGCCGGGATCTCGAAGGACGCGCTGTTCGCCACGCCCGAGCGACCCGAAAACCTCGCCTATACCCGCTTCGTGCTCGAGGCCGGGTATAGCGGCGATCTGGCCGATCTGCTGGCGGCGCTGGCGCCCTGTGTCATGGGCTATGGCGAGATCGGCGCGCGGCTGGCGACAGAGGCCACCAGCGAGGCCTACAAGGACTGGATCGACACCTATGCAGGGCCCGAGTATCAAGCCGCGTGCAAGGCGGTGGGCGAGTTGATGGATCAGGCTCTGACAAGGCGTATCGGCGCGGATTTCGAAGCCTCTCCACGATGGGAGCGCCTGTGCCGGACCTTTCGCACCGCGACCGAGCTAGAGGTCGGTTTCTGGCAGATGGGGTTGACCCCGTGACTCCGGCCCCCGCGATCACCGTTGCCGGCAGCGCCAGCATCGACGGCGCGCGCCTGTTTGCGCCGCTGACCCTGACATTGGAGGCGGCGCAATGGACCTGCCTGCTGGGGGGGTCGGGCGTTGGAAAGTCGACGGTGCTGCGGCTGATTGCGGGGCTGGAAACCGGGGCAGAGTTCAGCGGTGCCATTACCGCATCGGACGATGCGCCGGTGTTGAAACGGGTGGCCTATATGGCGCAGGACGACCTCTTGTTGCCCTGGGCCACGGTGGCGCAGAACGTGGGCTTGGGCGCGCGGTTGCGGGGCGAACAGGTGGACCGGGCCCGGCTGGACGACCTGCTGCGCCGGGTGCGGCTGACCGCTCACGCCGCCAAGCGTCCGGCAGAGCTGTCCGGTGGCCAACGCCAGCGGGTGGCGCTTGCGCGTACCTTGATGGAGGACAAGCCCGTTGTGCTGCTGGACGAGCCTTTCTCGGCGCTCGATGCCCGCACGCGTGCGGATATGCAGGAGCTGGCCGCCGAGCTATTGGCCGGGCGAACCGTGCTGCTGGTGACGCACGACCCGGCCGAGGCCGCACGGCTGGGCCATTCGATCCAGGTGATGACCGCCGCAGGGCTGACGCCGGTGGCGCCGCCGACGGCACAGATACCGCGCGCGGTGGATGACGCGGCGACGCTGGAATGTCAGGCCGCGCTGCTCAGGATGCTGCGGGAGGGTGTGCAATGACACGCTGGCTCCCCGCTGTTGCGGCAACCCTTTTTGCGCTGGCAATCTGGCAGGCGGTGGTCAGCCTGACCGACCTGCCGCGCTTCATCCTGCCGGGGCCGGTGCTGGTGGCCGAAACCTGGTGGCAGAGCCGCTGGCTGATCGCCGAACATACGGCGGTGACCGCGCTCGAGGTTCTGATCGGTCTCGCCTGTGGCGCGGTGCTGGGTGTGGCGACGGCGTTGCAGCTGGCCAGTTCGCGGATCGCGCGGGTTCTGGTGCAGCCGATGCTGGTCTTTACCCAGGCGCTGCCGGTCTTTGCGCTGGCTCCGATCCTGACGCTGTGGCTGGGCTATGGGCTGTGGTCCAAGGTCGCTATGGCCGTGCTGATCATCTATTTCCCGATCACGGCGGCGTTTTTCGACGGGCTGATGCGGACGCCTGTCGGCTACCTCGACCTTGCCCGCACCATGCAGGCCAGCCCGCGCGCGGTGCTTTGGCATATCCGAGTGCCGGCGGCGCTGCCGCAACTTGCCTCGGGCCTGCGGTTGGCGGCGGTCTATGCGCCGATCGGTGCGGTGATCGGCGAGTGGGTGGGCGCGTCAAAGGGGCTGGGGTATCTGATGCTGTTGGCCAATGGACGCGCCAAGACCGACCTGATGTTCGCCGCCATGCTGACGCTGGGCGTGTTGTCGGTTCTGCTGCATCTGGCGATGCGGCGGGCGACGCGGCGGATGGCGGGCGAGCGTTAACCTCTCGGAAACCGATTCGGGGCGAGGCTGTGTGTCATGCGCCAGAAAGGTCTTTCCGAGGCCCCGATGCTGTTCGACATGGACGAAGCGCCGGAGATGCCGCTGCCCTCGGGGCGGTTGCCATCCTATATTCGGGATCATCGCAAACGCCTGCGGGAACGGTTCATGACGGGCGGAGCGGCGGCGCTGCCGGATTACGAATTGCTGGAACTGGTGCTGTTTCGATCAATCCCGAGGCAAGACGTCAAGCCGCTGGCGCGGCTGCTGCTGGATACGTTTGGTGATTTCAACCGGGTGCTGACCGCCCCGGTGGAACGGCTGGCCGAGGTCAAAGGCGTGGGCGAGGCGGTGATCACCGACCTCAAGATACTTGAGGCCAGCGCCCACCGGATGGCCCGCGCACGGGTGATGCAGCGGCAGGTGATTTCCAGCTGGGACGCGCTGCTGGATTATTGCCACACCACCATGGCGCATCGCGAGACCGAACAGTTCCGGGTCTTTTACCTCGACCGCAAGAACGTGCTGATCGCGGATGAGGAACAGGCGCGCGGCACGGTCGATCACGTGCCGGTCTATCCGCGCGAGGTGGCCAAGCGGGCGCTGGAGCTGAACGCCTCGGCGCTGATCCTGGTGCATAATCACCCTTCGGGGGATCCGACCCCGTCACAATCGGATATCGACATGACGGCGCGGATCCGTTCCGCGTGTGAGGCGCTGGGGCTTACGTTGCATGACCATCTGATCATCGGCAAATCGGTCGAGCTGAGCTTTCGCGCCGAGGGATATCTTTAGGGGTTCTGCCCCCGTCGCGGCAACGCCGCGACTCCCCGGATTATGTCAGGCGGAATGAAGGGTCATTTCACCCAGACCTCGACCCGGCGGTTGACCTGGCGGCCCCAATCGCTGTCGTCACAGGCCATCGGCAGCGCCTCGCCAAATGCGTCGACCGAGACTTCCACCCGGGCCGGGTCGAGTGTTTCGGCGGTCTGCAAGACCGCGTCGCGTACCGCTTCGGCCCGCTTCAGCGCGATGCGGGTATTGCCCTCGGCCGCGCCGTCGCCATCGCTGAACCCGACAAAGAGCAATTGGCGCGCGTCATAGGCACCGCTTTCAAGTTCCTGGGCCAGTTGCGAGATATTGGTGCGCGACTGGGCATCGGGGCGCGAGGATCCGGTCTCGAACCGGAAAGACAGGCTGAGCCGCTGCATGCCGGACAGGGTCGAGACGAGGCGTTGCAACTCGGTCAGCGGCACCTCGGTGCCGGCTGCGGCGATGGCATTGGCCAGCCGGTTGCCCTGGACGGCGACCGGGATCAACTCGGGTGCCTGATCGACGAAACCGGCGCGGCGGATCACGATCTGTGCCGCCGGGCTGCGCATATAGGCCATGAATTCGCGCGCCAGCTTGGGCAGGCGGCGCGCGGGCATGTAAAGAAACATGGGCGAGTTGAGCGGATAATCCTCGGTCTTGATATTGCGGCGGGTGGCAGCAAGGGAAAAGCCGCAATCTCCGGTCAGGGTCAGTGCCCGCGCGGTGCCTGTCTCGGAGTAGCTGGCGATGCCGATGGCAAACGGGTCGATGGCAACTGCGCGGGCCAACAGGCTGGAGCGGTCATGGCGGGCGACCGTTTCGGGCAGGGATTTACCGGCGGGCAGAAGCAGGCGGTCTTCGACCGCTTGCGCCAACCCCGAGCCCGCTGCGGGCAGATGCAGCGCGATGGGGGCGTCCGGGCCGCCAAGCTGCGCCCAGTTGTCGATCTCGCCGGCGAAGACCTGTGCCAGCTGCGGGACCGAGACCTGGCGCACCGGATTGACGGGCGCCACCACCGGCACCATCGCATCCAGCGCTAGCACCCGCGAGCGGTTGCTGTCGGTCATGTCGCCCAGACCCAATTCCAGCGCCCGCCGGCGTTCGTCGGGGCGGATTTCACGCAGCGCCATCACCAGATCGGCCTCGTCCGCCAGCAGGTCGGCAAAGCCCTCGTCGGTGGTGCTGACGCGAAAGGTGAAGCGGGCCTGCGGTCTGTCACTGCCGGCCTGGAACAGCAGATAGCTGAAGCGCGCCTCGCTATCGGTCTCGCGCCGGGTCTGCATGCGGTTGCGCAGGGCAAACCCCTCGATCAATGCAGGCAGCAGCACCTCGGCCATGGTCGAGGATCCGCTCAGCGCCAGTTCGGCGACAAAGTCGGTCAGGTTCGGACAGGCCGGACCGTCACAGGTGACGCCGGAACCGTCCACCGTCAGTTCACCGAAGCGGGTTTCGACGCGATAGAATTCGCCGTCGAAACCAAGCAAGTTTCCGCTGATCTCGACCTTGCCGTCATGCGAGGTGAGGGTGATGTCCTGCGCGGCGGCCGGGACCGCCGGGAAAACGGAAAGTGCGGCGAGAGCCGCCGCACGAAGCCAATTCATGAGATACCTGAAAATTGCCTGCGGATTACCTGGCGGCGATCTTCAGGTCTTCGACCAGATTATTCAACACCAGAAAGTCACCGGCAGCAGAACAATCGGGCATGGACATGTCCAGATCATGGGTTGTCAGCGATCCGGCGCCGCGCAGTTCCAGCGACTGTGCCGAGATGTCGCGGCCGCAATTGGTGGCGGTCACCTCGGCCTCGATCGACAAGGTGATGGTACCTGCGGTATCGCTCTCGCCGTTCGGATAGCTGTAGATCTCGGCCAGTTGCGGTTCCAGCGTGTCGGGCTCTCCCAGACGGATGACCTGTCCGATACCCTGGTCAGTGGACTGGGACCAGACATGGCCGGTCTCGCCATAGCCGGCGCCGAATTCGCGCGCGTGCAGCTGAAAGCCCGCCGCGCCCGACCATTGCACGACAACCCGGTCGATCCGGTCGAGCCCCTCGACAGGGCTCATCGCGACGGCACCACGGCCATTCTGGAAAGCCACGACAAAAACGGCGGTCTCGGACAGGGCCGGGACGGTCACCGACAGGGTGCCCGCGTCATCTGTCGTATCGGTAAAGATCAGGCCGCTGTGATGCACGGTGACACGCTGGTTGCCATAGCAGGGCGCGCTGACGTCAAGGGCGACGCTGGCCATGGGGGCAGGTGCGGCGTTTGCGATAATCGCACAACCCAGTTGCGGCTCTTCGGGGTCGCTGGGCGCGTCAGGCAGAAGGATGTCCCGCGCGGGCAGGGGCAGGGCGCCTTCGAGCGCCGGTTCGGGCAGGCGGCGGGGCTGTTCCAGAGCGGGCTGGGCCGAGGTCAGCTTGATCGCGTGCAGTTCGAACTGGGCAAAGTCATCCACATCGGATGCGCCCGAGGGTTTCAGAACCGATTGCTGGATGAACGATTTGCGTGCCGCCACCTGCTGCGTCTCGCGCGCGGCGTTCTGCTGCATCAGAAACCCGATCAGCGCCGCGCAGAGAACGGTTCCGCCAGCTGTCAGTATCTTGCGTCGTTGTGCCATGACCACACTCCATCGCCCATTGGTGCGCGAGAAGTGTCGTTAAAGAAGGCGGCCAGTTTATGGCCGCCCGGGGGAGTCATTGTGGCGGGGGGGGCGGCCTCAGGCGAGCCGCCCGTGGCAATGCTTGAACTTCTTGCCCGACCCGCAGGGGCACAGATCGTTGCGCGCGGGGTTGCCCCAGGTGCTGGGGTCATCCTCGACAAAGCCGGGGCGCGCATCGCCCGAGGCCTTGGCCTCGGCCACCGCTTCGGCCTGAACAGCCGCCTGTTCCGCCTGGTTTTGCTGCGCCATCATCTGCGCCATCATCTGGCGCTGTTCCTCTTCGCTCAACATGCGCACGCGCGACAGTTGCTGTGTCACTGTCTCGCGCAGGCTGTCCAGCAGCCCCTCGAACAGCTGAAAGCTTTCGGTCTTGTATTCGTTCAGCGGATCGCGCTGCGCGTAGCCTCGGAAACCGACGACCGAGCGCAGGTGTTCCAGCTTGAGCAGGTGTTCGCGCCATTTGCTGTCGATGGTCTGCAACAACACCTGTTTTTCGATGTTGCGCATGTTCTCGGCACCGAAGTCGGCGGCCTTGCTTTCCATGTAGTCGCCCGAGGCCTTGATCAGGCGTTCGCGGATCTCGTCATCGTCCACGCCCTCTTCGGCGGCCCATTCAATCACCGGCACGTCGATGCCCAGCTTTTCGATAACGGCGGCATAAAGGCCTTGGGTATCCCACTGATCGGCATAGGTCTTGGGCGGCATGTATTCGTCGATCAGGTCGTCGATCACCTGTTCGCGCATATCCGCAACCACGTCCGACAGGTCCTCGGTCGCCATGATCTCGCGCCGCTGGTTGAAGATCACCTTGCGCTGATCGTTCATCACGTCGTCGAATTTCAGCACGTTCTTGCGCATGTCGAAATTGCGGCCCTCGACCTTGGCCTGGGCGCGTTCGAGAGATTTGTTCACCCAAGGGTGAATGATCGCCTCGCCTTCCTTCATGCCCAGCGTGGTCAGCACCTTGTCGAGCCGCTCGCTGCCAAAGATGCGCATCAGGTCGTCTTCGAGACTGAGGTAGAACACGGTGCGGCCCGGGTCGCCCTGGCGGCCGGAACGGCCGCGCAGCTGGTTGTCGATACGGCGGCTTTCGTGCCGCTCCGAAGCCATCACATAAAGGCCGCCGGCATCCAGCACCTTTTGCTTTTCCTCGGCATGGCGGGCCTCTTCGGCGGCGCGCAGTTCGACGGGGTCGGCCTCGGGGTTTTCGGCAAGTGCTTCGAGAACCTTCATCTCGACATTGCCGCCCAGCTGGATGTCGGTGCCGCGACCGGCCATGTTGGTGGCGATGGTCACCGCGCCATAGCGGCCCGCCTCGGCCACGATCTGCGCCTCGCGCTCGTGCTGGCGGGCGTTCAGGACGTTGTGTTCGATGCCTTCCTTGGTCAGCATCTGGCTCAGCATCTCGGATTTCTCGATCGAGGTGGTGCCCAGCAGGACCGGCTGGCCCTTTTCATGCGCCTTCTTGGTCTCGTCGATCATGGCGCCGTATTTCTCGGCGGCGGTGCGATAGACCTGATCGTCCTCGTCGGTACGGGCGATGGGCCGGTTGGTGGGAACCTCGACCACGCCCAGACCATAGATCTCGGCGAATTCCTCGGCCTCGGTCAGGGCGGTACCGGTCATGCCGGAAAGCTTGTCATAGAGGCGGAAGTAGTTCTGGAAGGTCACGCTGGCCAGCGTCACGTTCTCGGGCTGGATCTGGGCGTTTTCCTTGGCCTCGATCGCCTGGTGCAGACCGTCCGACAGGCGGCGGCCCGGCATCATGCGGCCGGTGAATTCGTCGATCAGCACGACCTCGCCGTCGCGCACGATGTAATCCTTGTCGCGTTGGAACAGCTTGTGCGCGCGCAGGCCCTGGTTGACGTGGTGCACGATGGTCGTGCTTTCGGGATCATAGAGCGACTGACCCTCGGGCAGCAGGCCGCGCGCGACCAGCTGCGCCTCGAGGAACTCGTTCCCCTCGTCGGTAAAGGTGACGTTGCGGGTCTTTTCGTCCAGTTCGAAATGATCGTCCGACAGCGCGGGCAGCAGCGCGTCGATGGCGACATAAAGGTCCGAGCGGTCCTGTGCCGGGCCCGAGATGATCAGCGGCGTGCGCGCCTCGTCGATCAGGATCGAGTCGACCTCGTCCACGATCGCGAAATTGTGCTGTTTCTGATAGACCTCACTCAGCTCGCCCTTCATGTTGTCGCGCAGATAGTCGAAGCCAAGCTCGTTGTTGGTGGCATAGGTGATGTCGCTTTCATAGGCGGCCATCTTCTCGGCATCGGGCTGGCCCGACCAGATCACGCCGGTGGTCATGCCCAGCGCGGCAAACACCTTGCCCATCCATTCCGAGTCGCGCTTGGCCAGGTATTCGTTCACCGTGACCACATGCACACCCTTGCCGGTCAGCGCGTTCAGATAGGCGGGAAAGGTTGCGACCAGCGTCTTGCCTTCGCCCGTCTTCATCTCGCTGATATTGCCCTGGTGCAGAAAGATGCCGCCCATCAGCTGGGTGTCGAAGGCGCGCAGGCCAAGCGCCCGCTTGCCGGCTTCGCGGCAGTTTGCAAATGCCTCGGGCAGCAGCGCATCCAGGCTTTCGCCGTCCAGCGCGCGTTTGCGCAGCTCGTCGGTCTTCTGCTTAAGCCCCTCGTCGGTGAGCTTGGCAAACTCTTCTTCCAGCGCGTTGATCTGGGCGACCACCGGACGGGTTGCCTTGATCTTGCGGTCATTCGGCGTTCCGAACACCTTTTTGGCAAGCGTTCCAAGTCCCAGCATGTGCACTCCAGCGGATTTGTTCTGTCATGGTTACGACAGGCTTGTCCGCCTTGCGCGCAACCCATAGATACGGGGGGTGAAGGCGGTCCTGTCAAAGGCTTCAAGCGATGTAAGCGGCAGGGTCCAGAGTGTCAACGCCGCGCCCTGTTGCGGCCGGGAAATAGGATGATTTGAATGCCCAAAGGTCTCACAATCTTGCCATCGCTGGCGTTTGCGCTGGTCATGGCCCTGCCGGTCGCGGCCGAGACAAAGGCCGAGGCGGACACGGTTGTGGCCCGCGTCAATGGCGAAGAGATCACGCTGGGTCACATGATCATCGCGCGCGCCTCGCTGCCGCAGCAGTATCAGCAATTGCCCGACGATGTGCTGTTCGACGGTATCCTGGACCAGCTGGTCCAGCAGACCCTGCTGAAACAGCAGCAGAAGGGCGAGACCCCGAAACAGATCGTGTTGTCGCTGGAGAACGAGGAACGCTCCTTGCTGGCGGGTGAGACCATCGAAGAGATCATGGCCGTCGCAACCACCGAAACGGCGATCCAGGCGGCTTATGACGCGCAATATGCCGATGGGTTCGGCGGCGAGGAATACAATGCCTCGCATATCCTGGTCCCCTCCGAGGACGAGGCCAAGGCCGTCAAGGAACTGCTCGACAATGGCGCCGATTTCGCCGCCACCGCCAAGGAGAAATCCACAGGTCCGTCCGGGCCCAATGGCGGTGCGCTGGGCTGGTTCGGTGCCGGCGCGATGGTGCCGGAATTCGAACAGGCGGTTGTGGCGCTGAACGCGGGTCAGGTTTCGGACCCGGTGCAGACCCAGTTCGGCTGGCATGTGATCATCCTCAATGACAAGCGCAAGTCCGAGGCGCCGGCGCTGGACGAGGTGCGTGACGAACTTGCGGGCCGTATCCAGCAGGACGCCATCGAGGCGCGGCTGGCCGAGCTGACCAAGGACAGCGAGATTGAAAAGCCCGAGCTGACCGGGGTCGAACCCGCCGTGCTGCGGCAATTGGAACTGGTGCGGGAGTAAGGCCGAAATGGCGAAGATCACCAAGGTTTCCCCTCTGGCGCCTGCGGCGTTTCCGACGCTGCCGGTCATCGACGGCGTGCGGCTGGCCAGCATCGCGGCGGGTGTGCGCTATCAGGGTCGCACCGATGTGATGCTGGCGGTGCTTGACCCCGGCACTTCGGTCGCGGGTGTGTTCACCCGCTCGGCCACCCGGTCGGCGCCGGTGCTGGACTGTCAGGCCAAGATCGGCGGCGCCAGCGACGGGCCCGCCGCGATCCTGGTCAACTCGGGAAATTCCAACGCCTTTACCGGCCATTACGGCCAGACTTCGGTGGCCGAGGTTACACAGGCGGTGGCGGATGTGACCGGGGTTCCGGTCGGGCGGGTCTTTACCTCGTCCACCGGGGTGATCGGCGAGCCGATGAAACACGAGCGTATCGTTGCCAAGCTGGGCGATCTGAACGCGGCGCTCAGCCCCGACGCGCTGGAAGACGCCGCCCGCGCCATCATGACCACCGATACCTTTGCCAAGGGTGCCAGCCGGACCGTCGGGATCGACGGCAAGATGGTCAAGATCGCGGGCATCGCCAAGGGTTCGGGCATGATCGCGCCCGACATGGCGACGATGCTGGTTTACATCTTTACCGACGCCCGCGTCGAACAGGGCGCGTTGCAGGCGATGCTGTCGGCAATGACCGACAAAACCTTCAACTGCATCACCGTGGACAGCGATACCTCGACCTCGGACACGCTGCTCTTGTGCGCGACCGGTGCCTCGGGCGTGGACGCAGAGGGCAATGCCGAATTTGCCGCCGCGCTTGAGGCGGTGATGCTGGACCTGGCCCAGCAGGTGGTACGTGATGGCGAAGGCGCGACCAAATTCGTCGAGATCCGGGTCACCGGCGCGGCCAACGATGTCGACGCCAAGGTGCACGGGCTGGCGATTGCCAATTCACCGCTGGTCAAGACCGCGATCGCGGGCGAGGACCCGAACTGGGGTCGGGTGGTGATGGCGATCGGCAAATCCGGCGCCGCTGCGGACCGTGATCTGCTGAGCATCTCGTTCGGCGATATCCTGGTGGCGGAAAAGGGTTGGGTCAGCCCCAACTATCGCGAAGAGGACGCCGCTGCCTATATGAAGGGTCAGGATCTTGTGATCGGCGTCGATCTGGGCCTGGGCGCAGGCAAGTCCACCGTCTGGACCTGTGATCTGACCCATGGCTATATCGAGATCAACGCGGATTACCGGTCGTGAAAACCGTCCTTGTTTCCGCCGTCGCGCTGATCGACGTGGATGGCCGGGTGCTGCTGGCGCAGCGCCCGGAAGGCAAGTCGATGGCGGGCCTGTGGGAGTTTCCCGGCGGCAAGGTCGAACCCGGAGAGACACCCGAAGTGGCGCTGATTCGCGAGCTGCACGAGGAGCTGGGGATCAATACCTGGGCCTCGTGCCTGGCGCCACTGACCTTTGCCAGCCATGGCTATGACGATTTCCACCTGCTGATGCCGCTGTTTGCCTGCCGCAAATGGGAAGGTATCCCGCAATCTCGCGAAGGTCAGGCGCTGAAATGGGTGCGTGCCACCGAGTTGCGCAACTATCCGATGCCGCCTGCGGATGTTCCGCTGATCCCGATCCTGCGAGATTGGCTGTAATTCTTAATTAACAAATTTAGTGCAAACTTTATGCATGGTCACGGCCCGTACATCTTGCGGATGGAGTGTAGCTCTGACCGAAATGTTGTGAAGTACACCTTAACCGGCGATGTTTGCTGACTTCTTTTTGCATGAT
Organism: Ruegeria pomeroyi DSS-3; assembly: GCF_000011965.2. Taxonomy (NCBI): domain Bacteria; kingdom Pseudomonadati; phylum Pseudomonadota; class Alphaproteobacteria; order Rhodobacterales; family Roseobacteraceae; genus Ruegeria; species Ruegeria pomeroyi. The sequence continues at coordinate 62,508 of NC_003911.12, forward strand.
TTCGTGCAACCTGTGGTGTATGCTGACGGTGTCGGTTCATTGGGGAGGATGCGACGTGATGAGAACCATAGCGATCGGTGGCCACTTGCTGATCCAGGGAACGTTTGTACGCAAATTGCCGGACGGACGGATCTCGGTGAAGGTGGACCAGCAGATCTATACCGGATACCCGGTTCAGGCTGCGGCTTGAGTCAAACAGACGTTTAAAGACCACCACTCACATCGGTCTTGAGGGCAAGGAAAGACATGGGGTCTTTCCTTGCCTCTTTTTTTGAAAGCGCAAAGAGAAAGGGCGGCACCTGCGCGCCGCCCCTTGTATCTGTTTCCGCGTCCGGTCCGGTCAGGTCAGCGTCCGCGTCACTTCCTCGCGTTCGAAAATCTCGATCACATCGCCGGGGCGGATATCGTCGTAGTTCTCGAAAGCCATGCCGCATTCCTGGCCAGACTGAACCTCGGCCACTTCGTCCTTGAAGCGTTTGAGGGTCTTGAGCGTGCCTTCGTGGATCACCACGTTGTCGCGCAGCAGGCGCACACCGGCCGAGCGGCGGGCGACGCCTTCGGTGACCAGACAGCCGGCGACCTTGCCGACGTTGGAGACCTTGAAGACTTCCTTGATATTCGCGTAACCGATGAAGTTCTCGCGGATTTCGGCGCTCAGCAGGCCGCTGGCCGCCGCTTTCACATCGTCGACCAGGTCGTAGATCACCGAATAGTACCGGATTTCGACGCCCTTCTGGTTAGCGGTGTTACGGGCAGACGCATTGGCTCGGACGTTGAAGCCCATGATCGGCGCGCCCGAGGCCTCGGCGAGGCCCACATCGGTTTCGGTGATGGCACCGACGCCCGAATGCAGCACGCGTACGCGTACCTCGTCGTTGCCGATCTTTTCCATCGCCTGAACGATCGCCTCGGCAGAGCCCTGCACGTCGGCCTTCACCAGGATCGGCAGCTCGGCGACATTCTCGTCGGCCTTGGCCTTGGCCATCAGCTGTTCCAGCGTGGTGGCTGCACCGGCGGCGGCGCGCTTGTCCTTGGCGACCTGAGCGCGGTATTCCGCGATCTCGCGGGCCTGCGCCTCGGTCGAGGTCACGTTCAGAACGTCACCCGCCTCAGGCGTGCCGTTGAGACCCAGAACCTCGACCGGAACCGAGGGGCCGGCTTCGCTCACGCGCTCGCCCTTGTCGTTGATCAGGGCGCGAACCTTGCCGTATTGCTCGCCCACGACAAAGATGTCGCCCTGGCGCAGCGTGCCCTTCTGGATCAGAACGGTGGCGACCGGGCCACGACCCACATCCAGCTGCGCCTCGATCACCGCGCCCTGTGCCGGACGGTCGGGATTGGCCTTCAGCTCCAGGATTTCGGCCTGCAGTGCGATCGCTTCGAGCAGCTCGTCCAGACCTTCGCCAGTCTTGGCCGAAACTTCGACATCCTGCACTTCGCCCGACATCGCCTCGACCACAACTTCGTGTTGCAGCAGGTCGGTGCGCACCTTGGTCGGGTTCGCCTCGGGTTTGTCGATCTTGTTGATCGCCACGATCATCGGCACACCGGCTGCCTTGGCGTGGTTGATCGCCTCGACGGTCTGCGGCATCACCGCGTCATCGGCAGCGACAACCAGAACCACGATATCGGTCACCTGAGCACCGCGCGAGCGCATCGAGGTAAAGGCCGCGTGGCCCGGCGTATCGAGGAAGCTCAGCGTTGCGCCGCCATCGGTTTTGACCTGATAGGCACCGATATGCTGGGTGATGCCACCGGCCTCGCCCGCAACAACCTTGGCGTCGCGGATGGCATCCAGAAGCGAGGTTTTGCCGTGGTCGACGTGACCCATGATGGTGATGACCGGCGGACGCGGCTTGAGGTCTTCTTCGGCGTCCTCGATATCGGAGATGACATCTTCGACGTCGGAATCCGAGACCCGGACGACCTTGTGGCCGAATTCCTCGATGATCAGTTCGGCGGTGTCGGCGTCGATGGTCTGGTTCTGGGTGACCATCATGCCCATTTTCATCAGTTCCTTGACCACATCGGCCACGCGTTCGGCCATGCGGTTGGCAAGCTCGGAAACCACAATGGCTTCGGGCAGCTGAACTTCGCGGATGACCTTTTCACGCTCGGCGGCGCCACCCATGGCCTTTTGCCGGGCGCGTTCCTGCTTGCGCTTCATCGCGGCGAGCGATTTCTGGCGCCCGCCTTCACCGTCGGTAACCTGGCTGAGCGTCAGCTTGCCCGAGCGGCGGCCGTCCTGACGGCCCTTGCCGCGGGTCTGGCGCTGCTCGCGTTCGCGATCGCGATCCGTGGTGCGGCGGGCATTGTCGCCACCCTCGGGGCGCGCGGCAGCCGGAGCGCGCTCGGCGCTGCGTTCGGCTTTCGGCGCTTCCTGCTCGGCCGCGGCACGCACGGCGGCGCGCTTGGCCTCCTCTTCGGCCTCGCGGCGCTGGCGCTCTTCTTCCTCGGCCTTTTCACGGGCGCGCTGTTCGGCCTCGCGCTGTTCGCGTTCCTTGGCCTCTTGCTCGGCCCGGCGGCGTTCGCGCTCTTCGGCGCGCGCCTTTTCCTCGGCCTCGCGCTGCGCGGCTTCTTCGGACTCGCGGGCCTTGGCGGCCTTGAGCGCGTTCAGCCGGCGCTCCATCTCGGCGTCGGAAATCCCTGCGGGACGGCGCGAAGGGTCTCCGGCCGGCGAGGAGCCGCCGGCGCTGGGCTTTCCGGCACCGGGCTTGGGGACCACCACGCGCTTGCGCTTGGTTTCCACCACGACATTCTTGGTCCGTCCGTGGCTGAAACTCTGTTTCACATTCCCGGGGCGGGAACCACGCAGACCCAATGTCTTTTTGCCGTCAGTATCGCTCATAAAGCTTCTTACCCTTCCGCGCGGCCCTTGCCGCCGTCATCCGTTTTGCGCATTCCACGAAGGCGTTGCGCTTCCTCTACAACACGTTTGGCGAGTCCACCAGAGGCCAGCGCCGCATGTATCACTGTTTGGCGGCCAAAAGCCATGCCCAATTCATCCGCCGTGAGCCAACCAATGTATTTGCCGAAATGCGGCGTGCTCAGTTTGGTCTTGCCCCGGCCTGATCCGTCCGAGGCCTGGATCAGGACCTGCGCCTCTTCCTTGTCGAGCCAGGTCTTGACCTTTTCATATCCCGAGACCGCGTCGCCGGATTTGCGGGCCAGGCTGAGCAGATCGACGACGCGACGGATCAGTTGCCGTTCGACCTCGTCCACCAGCCCGTCGGGCACCTGCACCTGCTGTTTCAGGCCGCGGGCAAAGAGTTTCTTGTCCACCGCCTTTTGCAATGCCTCCCGGTCTGCGGCCACATAGGTGCCGCGCCCGGGAAGTTTGCCCGCGATATCGGGCACCAATTGCCCGTCGGGGCCGGCCACGAATCGGATAAGCCCGAATCTAGGCTGCGATTCGCCCGTGGCAATGCACTTGCGTTCGGGACCTTCGGTCCGGTCTTTATGTGCACCGCCACGTGTCATGTCTTATCTCCGCCGGGCCCGGGATCAGGCTCCGGCCTCCTCGTCGGTTGCGGTTTCGCCTTCTTCGGTCTCTTCCGCCTCTTCGAGCAGTTCGGTCGGATCGACCCAGCCCAGCATAACGCGGGCGGTCATCACCATGTCCTGCGCATCTTCCAGCGAAACGCCGAAGGGCTCCAGAATGCCGTCATCCTTGACCCGCTGACCGTCGACCGTGGTCCAGCCACCGGCCAGTTCCCAGTCGGCGCAGGTTGCGAAATCTTCCAGCGTCTTGACGTCGTCCTTGGCCAGCGCCTCGACCATCTGGGGCGTCAGGCCCTCGAACTGGATCAGGCTGTCCTCGGCGCCCAGCGCGCGGGCATTGTCCAGCGCCGCCTTGGCCTGTGCCTCGAGATAATCGCGGGCACGGGCCTGCAGCTCTTCGGCGGTGCCCTCGTCGACCCCGTCGATCACCAGCAGTTCGTCAAGCTCGACATAGGCGACCTCTTCGAGATTGGTGAACCCTTCGGAGACCAGCAGCTGGGCAAAGAATTCGTCCAGATCCAGGGTCTCCATGAACAGGTTGGTGCGGCTCTCGAATTCCTTCTGACGGCGCGCCGATTCCTCGGCCTCGGTCATGATGTCGATGTCCAGACCGGTCAGCTGGCTGGCCAGGCGCACGTTCTGGCCGCGACGGCCGATGGCCAGGCTCAGCTGTTCCTCGGGCACCACGACCTCGATCTTGCCGGCTTCTTCGTCCAGCACAACCTTGGACACTTCGGCCGGTTGCAGCGCGTTCACCAGGAAGGTCGGCTGATCCTCGTTCCACGGGATGATGTCGATCTTTTCGCCCTGAAGCTCGTTCACCACGGCCTGCACACGGCTGCCGCGCATACCGACGCAGGCGCCGACCGGGTCGATCGAGTTGTCATAGGAGATCACGGCGATCTTGGCGCGGCTGCCCGGGTCGCGGGCCACGGCCTTGATCTCGATGATGCCGTCATAGATTTCCGGCACTTCCATCTTGAACAGCTCGGCCATGAATTCCGGCGCGGTGCGCGACAGGAAGATCTGCGGCCCGCGCGGCTCGCGGCGCACATCCTTGATGTAGCAGCGGATACGGTCGTTGGGGCGATAGCTTTCGCGGCCGATCTTCTCGTTGCGACGCAGGATCGCTTCGCCCGCGCCCACATCGACGATGACGTTACCGTATTCCTCGCGCTTGACGAGGCCGTTGATGATGGTGCCGGCGCGGTCCTTGAACTCTTCGTACTGGCGGTCACGTTCGGCTTCGCGCACCTTTTGCAGGATCACCTGCTTGGCGGATTGCGCGGCGATGCGGCCCATCTCGACCGGGGGCACCTCTTCGACGAAGGTATCGCCGATCTGCGGGTTTTCCATGTACTGCTTGGCCTGGTCGACGGTGAACTCGGCCTGATAATTCTCCAGCTCTTCATCGGCGACGACGGTACGGACGCGGGTAAAGGTCGCCTTGCCGGTCTTGCGGTCGATGCTGACGCGGATATCCATCTCGGCGCCGTAGCGGCTCTTGGCCGCGCGGGCGAGGGATTCCTCCATCGCTTCGATCACCAACCCGGGGTCGATCATCTTCTCACGGGCCACGGCCTCGGCGGTTTGCAGCAGCTCAAGCTGGTTTGCAGAGGTGATTGCCATTACTTCGTCTCCTCTTCGGACCCGTCGCGGGCCATGGTCGTGGCGCCCGTTTCGGGCGCTTCCTCTACGATTTCGTCGAATTGATCTTCGTTCAGGACACCGGCAGCCTTGCGCTGGCGCAGCATTTCCTTGATCAGGTCGTCGGTCAGAACCAGCTTGGCATCGCTCAGCCAGTCGAACTCCAGGCCGATGGTCACCGTCTCGCCATTCTGGTCGAGGTTGATCAGCACCTCGTTGCCCTCGATGCCGGCCAGCTCGCCCCTGAACCGGCGGCGGCCGTCGATCATCTCGGTCGTTTCGATCTTGGCCTCATAGCCTTCGAACATCTCGAAATCCTTGAGCCGGGTCAGCGGCCGGTCGATGCCCGGGCTCGACACTTCGAGCGTATAGGCATCCAGGATCGGATCCTCGACATCCAGCGTGGCGCTGACCGCGTTCGAGATCGCGGCGCAATCGTCCACCTCGATGCCGCCATCGGGCTTGTCGGCCATGATCTGAAGCGTGGTGCTCTTGCCGCTCATCAGGCGAATGCGCACCAGCTCGTATCCCAGATCCGCGATCACGGGGCTGACGATCTCGGCCAGGCGCCGGTCGATGGCGGCCTTTGCTATCAGGTTGTTGGTCATCTCGTGTCTTACCCAAGCTCCGGGCACAAAAAAACGGGCGCGCGGCCCGTGGAACTATTCCGGTGGAACCCCGGGACCAGTGCCCGACGCGCCGCTGTTGTCAAGGCATATACGCGGGATGGATCGAGTCTGCAAGGGGGGGATTCGAAAGGTGGTCTATCCCACCCACCAGCGTTCCGCGAGGCGGCCATCGTCCAATGCGCTGCGGCTGCTGATCTGGCGCGGCAGGCCGACCGAGACGGCGGCGGCAAGCGCCATGTCGTCCTCGGAGGGGTGATAGCGGAACCGGGTGCGATCGCGCAGCCCGTCGGGCAGGGGCAGGGCGGCGACATCGACATAGCCGTCGCGCAGCGCCTCGGCCCGGACCGCGGGGTCGGGGATCACGATCACCTCGACCGTGTCGGCCCAACCGGCCTGACCTTGCTTGTAATGCCCCACCACCTTGCGGCCGAGGAAGTGCCGCCCGTCCTGCGCCCGTTCGACCCGGTAGCAACCGGTGCCGTTGGCCTGCTCCAGCGGCGTGACCGCCCCGCCGGCGCGGGTGATGGCAAAGCGGGTATCGGCCAGCCGGAAGGGCAGGCCCGGATCGGCCTCGGCCAGTTCCAGCCGCAGCCGCGTGGGGCCAAGCGCCTCGGCCAGGCCGATTTCGGCGAGCGACGCAGCGGCATCGCTGGCAGAGAATCGCGTGCCATCGTGAAAGGTGACGTCTTCGCGCAGATCAAAGCTCCAGACCCGGGCGCTGTCATCGGGTTGCCAGCCGGTTGCCAGCTCTCCCCTGAGGGTGCCGTCGGGGGCAATCTCGGTCAAGGTGTCGAACACCGCGCCGCGCGCGATCCGTTCCAGACTGTCATCGCGCGGCACCGCCAGGCGCAGGCTGCCCCCCGCCCGGGGCCGGTCGGCCAGCGACATGCCCGCCGAGGCCAAGAGCGCGGCGGCGGCACCCGAGGCAAACAGCGCGCGGCGGTCGATCCGGGTCATGCGGTGACCTCCTCGGCGATGGCGTCCATGATGCGCACCAGTTCGGCGCTGATTCCCGGTTCGGACAGGGCGTGGCCGGCGTTGCGGATCATCCGCAGGTCGGCATTCGGCCAAAGCTCGCTGAGCTTCCAGGCCGAGTTGGGCGGGCAGATCATGTCATAGCGCCCCTGCACGATATGGCCGGGAATATGCGAGATGCGCCCCATGTTGGCGAGGATCTGGCCGTCGAATTCCAGGAAGCCGTCATTGATGAAATAGTGATTCTCGAGCCGGGCAAAGGCGCGGGCATAATCACCGGGGCTTTCGCCGGTGGTGCCGTTGGACTGGATCGAGGCGAGCGCGTTTTCCCAGGCTGACCAGGCGCGGGCATAGCGGATCTCCTGCGCCATATCGCCCGAGAACAGGCGCTTGTGATAGGCCGCGATCATGTCGCCGCGTTCATTCTCGGGGATCAGCGCGGCAAAGCGCGACCAGGGTTCCGGCCAGAACCGCCCGGCACCGCCGCCATAGAACCAGTCAAGCTCGGCCTGGGTCATCAGAAACACACCGCGCAGCACCAGATGGGTAACGCGGTCGGGATGGGTCTGGGCATAGATCAGCGCCAGCGTTGCGCCCCAGCTGCCGCCAAAGGCGATCCAGCTGTCGATTTCCAGCGTCTTGCGGATACGCTCGATATCGGCGACCAGATGCCAGGTGGTGTTGTCGGTGACCGAGGCATGCGGCCGAGACCGGCCACAGCCGCGCTGATCGAAGAGAATCACCCGGTAGACGGACGGATCGAAATAGCGCCGCATCGCCGGGCTACAGCCGCCACCCGGGCCGCCATGCAGCACCACGACAGGGATGCCGTTTGGATTGCCGCTTTGCTCGACATAGATGCGGTGGCCCTGGCCGACATCCAGCATCCGCTGATCGAACGGCTCGATCGGCGGGTGAAGATATTGCACTGCGCGCTTTTGGTCCGGGTACTTGTCCATTACAGGCCTATATAGTCCGCACTGGGTAAAAGAGCATACGGAGACAGGAATGCAAGCGCATCCGAACACGGTCGACCCATCCGAGATCGCGAAATTCGAGGCGATGGCCGCCGAATGGTGGGATCCGCATGGCAAGTTCAAACCGCTGCATATGCTCAACCCTTGTCGGCTGGATTATATCACCCGGCAGATCGCAGGTGAATTCGACCGCGACCTTGGCACCGAGCGCCCCTTTGCCGGGCTGCGCCTGCTCGATATCGGTTGCGGTGGCGGGTTGCTCAGCGAACCGATGGCGCGGCTGGGGGCCGAGGTGGTCGGGGCCGATGCGGCCGAGGGCAATCTGCCGGTGGCGCGCATCCATGCGGAACAGTCGGGCCTGGAGATCGACTATCGCCACACCACCGCCGAGGCGCTGGCCGAGGCGGGCGAGCAGTTCGACGTCGTGCTGAACATGGAGGTGGTCGAGCATGTGGCCGATCCGCTGTCCTATCTGCGGGCAACTCATGATCTGCTGAAACCGGGCGGGCTACAGATCTGCTCGACCATCAACCGCAATCCCAAATCCTATGCGATGGCGATCCTGGGGGCCGAGGTGGTGATGCGCTGGCTGCCGCGCGGAACGCATGATTGGTCCAAATTCATCACCCCGGACGAGTTGTTCGACCTGCTGCGACAGGCGGGGCTGGAACCGGTGGACCGCAAGGGATTCGTGTTCAATCCGATCTCGTGGCAATGGTCGATCTCGGACCGTGACCTGAGCGTGAACTATGTGACCGCCAGCCTGCGGCCCCGGTAGCGGGCCGTTTTCCGGCACGGAAAACGGGAAGGAAAATTGCAAATTTTCCTGGCCGGAAATCTTCGATTTCCGGTTCGTTGCCGGTGCAGGTCAGTTGATTTCCAGTTTGATCCGCAAATCGCGCAGCACAGGCAGAGCCAGCCTGACCCGTTCGGCCCCCAATTCGCCCACGACCTGATCAATCAGCGGCGAGATCATCGAGATCGCCTGATCGCGCGCCTGGCGACCGGCGGGGCTGATCGCCACCATCTTGCGCCGGGCATCGTCCCAGTCCGGGCGGATATGGATGTATCCGGCCCATTCCAGCTTGGCCAGCGTATTGGTCATCGCGCCGCGGGTCACGTGAAATGTGCTGGCCAGTTGCGCCGGCGTCCGCTCGTCTCCGACAAAGACCAGGTGGTTCAGGACCGAGAAATGCGAGATCTCCATGCCCTTGGGCAGCACCCGGCTGAGCCGGTTGCGCAACAGCTGATCTGCTGTCAGGATTTCGCTGAACAGCGATACCGCCAGGGTGTGGATCTCGTCAGCCATCTCGCCACAGGGTCAGGGTCCATCGAAGGCGCGTTTGTGAGTCAAGCTTGGGACTCTGCGCCGGGCCTCTGTAACAGATGTATCATCCAGATCGAAGATGTGAATCCCCGGTTCGCTGCCTGCGTCGATCCGCACCTCTCCCCAGGGCGCAACGACCAGGCTGTGACCGTGAGTGCGGCGCGGTTTGCCGCGGCTGTTTGGGTGGGTGCCGGTCTGTGCCGGGGCCAATACCCAGCAGCCCGTCTCGATCGCGCGCGCCCTGAGCAGCGATTCCCAATGTGCGGCACCGGTCACCGGCGAAAAGGCTGCCGGAACGGTCAGGACGGTCGCCCCCGCCTGTGCCAGCGCCGCGTGCAGATGCGGAAAGCGCAGATCGTAGCAGATCGTCATGCCCACGGTGCCGAATTCGGTCGGGGCCAGCACGGCCCGGTCACCGGGCCGGTAATTGGCCGATTCGCGAAAGGTTTCGGTCTCGGTTACCTGCACGTCGAACATGTGGATCTTGTCATAGCGGGCCACGATCCCCCCATCCGGTCCGATCATGAACGAGCGGTTGGCAAACCGCCCATCGGCGTCATGCGTCTTGAGCCCGAGCGAGCCGATCAGCAGCCAGATGCCCAGCTCGGTCGCCTGCGCCCTGAGCCCGGCCAGGGTGATGTCGTCCTCTTCGTGCTGCAACACCTCGCGCTGGCGTGTGGTGCTGTTCGAGACACAATTGGTCACCTCGGGTGTCAGCACCCAGCGGGCGCCCTGTGCCGCGGCCTCGGCAACCATGCCCCGAACCATGTCCAGATTGGCCGCCGGGTCGTCCGACGAGGTGAGTTGCAGCAGCGCGGTTTTCATCTCGAGGCCAGCATCGGGTCGAGCTTGCCGTCCTGTTCCAGCGCATAGAGATCGTCGCAGCCGCCCACATGCTGTCCATCGATGAAGATCTGCGGCACCGTGCGGCGCCCGCCCGCGCGCTGGATCATCTCGGGCTTGCGCTTGGGGTTGGTGAGCACGTCGATTTCGGTAAAGGCGATGCCCTTCTGGTCCAGCAGCCGCTTGGCCGCGTGGCAGTAACCGCAGAGCGGTGAGGTATAGATTTCGACGGGTTTCATCCGGGTATCCTTCGTTTCGCGCCAATCTAGATCATTTCCGGCGAAAGTGGAGACCGGATTTGCGGGCCAGCGCGGGTCTGATGCCTGCGCAGCTAAGCCTCGCGGGTGACCCGCGCCAGTACCAGAACGAAAACTTGATCAGCGCCCGCGTTCAGACAGGCCTGCGCCGAGGCCGCCAGGGTCGCGCCCGAGGTCATCACATCGTCGATCAGCAGCAGTTTGCGCGCGGTCAGCCGGTGCCGGCGCTTTGGATGAACCGAAATCGCACCGCTCAGGGTCTTGGCCCGCTCTGTCATGCTCATCCCTTCGAGCATCGGTGTGGCGCGATCGCGAACCAGAAGGTCGGGGCAGACCGGCAGACCGGTCTGGCGCCCGACGCTTTGCGCCAGCAGGGCGGACTGGTTGTAGCGGCGGCGCAACAGGCGGGACCAATGCAACGGCACCGGCGCGATCAGCATGTTGGGCTGCAACAGAGGCGCGGCCGCGCGGGCCATCCACAGCCCGCCGGGCCGGGCCAGTTCGGGTCGGTCGCCATGTTTCAGCGCCAGAACCATGCGCCGGGCCCGCCCGGTATAGAGCAGCGCCGCGCGCCCGTCCGACCAGGGGCGCGGATGGGCCATGCAGTCGTCGCATTCAATCCGGTGCCCGTCACGGGCGCCGGGCAGGGGGGCGCCGCAACTGTCGCAGACGGTGCCGTCGATAAAGGGCGTGTCGCGCCAGCATTTGCCGCACAGGCCGAAATCGGATGTTACCAGATCGCCGCAACCCAGGCAGCGCGGCGGATAGACCGTTTCGATCGCGGTTTGAATCTGTTGCCACATGGGTTAACTGCGCCTCATGACGACACCCGGTTCCTCTCTGCCCCCCGCGCTGGTCGATCGCACCGCATTGGCCGCACGCCGTGCCCGGATGAGGGACGCGGCGCTGTTCCTGCACCACGCCGCGCTGGACGAGGTACAGGATCGCCTGTCTTTGGTTAACAGAACCTTTACGGACATGGCGGTGGTGACCCCGGCACCGGCGCTCTGGGCAGGGTCCTTCCCGATGGCCCGGTTCGTGGCTGAGGATGAGATGCTCGACCTGGCCCCGCAAAGCTGCGATCTGGTCGTGCATGCCATGGCGCTGCACTGGGCCAACGACGCGGTGGGGCAACTGATACAGTGCCGGCGCGCGCTCAGGCCCGACGGGCTGCTGTTGGCGATCTGCTTTGGCGGTCAGACCCTGCATCAACTGCGCGCGGCGCTGGCCGAGGCCGAGGCCCAGGTGTCCGGCGGCATCAGCCCCCGAGTTGCGCCGATGGCCGAGATTCGTGACCTCGGCGCGCTGCTTCAGCGGGCGGGACTGGCGCTGCCGGTGGCCGACAGCCTGACGCTCACCGCCGAATACCGCGATCTGCCGCACCTGATGCGGGACCTGCGCCAGATGGGCGAGGCCAATGCCCTGTCCGCACGGCTGCGCCACCCAACGCAGCGCGCGGTGTTCGAGCGCGCCGAAGAGATCTATGCCGCCCATTTCGCCACGCCCGATAACCGCCTGCCCGCCACGTTCGAGCTGATCTGCCTGACTGGCTGGGCACCGGATGACAGCCAGCCCAAACCGTTGCGCCCGGGATCGGCCAGCGCCCGGCTGGCGGCGGCTCTGGGCACATCGGAAACGCCCTTGCCCGATTGACGGCAGGGGATTTGCCGTTATCTCAGACCGGAACCCGCAGAAATTCAGGAAGCCAGATATGTTCGACGCCACCCGCCCCCCGCATGCGCCCGCCGACCACCCCAAGGTGAAAATGGGCCGCGTCGGCGTGTTGCTGGCCAATCTCGGCACGCCTGACGACTATTCCTATTGGCCGATGCGGCGCTATCTGAACGAGTTCCTGTCGGACAAGCGGGTGATCGACTATCCGGCCTGGAAATGGCAGCCGATCCTGCAGGGCATCATCCTGACCAAGCGGCCGTTCAGCTCGGGTGCGGCCTATGAATCCATCTGGAATCACGACAAGGGCGAAAGCCCGCTGATGACGATCACCAAGGACCAGACCGCCAAGCTGCGCGCGGCGCTGGCCGAGCGCTATGGCGACCGGGTGATGGTGGATTTCTGCATGCGCTACGGCAATCCCTCGACCAAGTCGAAGGTGCGCCAGATGGTGACCGAGGGCTGCGACCGTATCCTGTTCTTTCCGCTCTACCCGCAATATGCCGGGGCGACGACGGCAACGGCCAACGACCAGTTCTTTCGCGCGCTGATGGACGAGACCTGGCAGCCCGCCGCGCGTACCGTGCCGGCCTATTTCGATCAGCCCGCCTATGTCGATGCGCTGGCGCAGTCGATCGAACGGGCCTATGCGGCGATGGACAGCCGCCCCGACGTGCTGGTCTGCTCGTATCACGGCATGCCCGAGCGCTATCTGATGCAAGGCGACCCGTACCATTGCCAGTGCGTGAAAACCACGCGACTGCTGCGCGAGCGGCTGGGCTGGGACGAGAGCGAGGTGGTATCGACCTTTCAGTCGCGATTCGGCCCCGAAGAGTGGCTCAAACCCTATACGGTCGACCACGTGGCCGAACTGGCGCGGCAGGGTAAGCGGAACATCGCGGTGGTGGCGCCGGCCTTTTCAGCCGATTGCATCGAGACGCTGGAAGAGATCAACGAGGAAATCCGCGAGAGCTTTGAACATGCGGGCGGTGAGCGGTTCACCTATATCCCCTGCCTCAATGACGAGGATGCCCATATCGCGGCGCTGGCCGGTGTGGTGGCAAGCAATCTGGGGGGCTGGCTGGACTGACGGCCGCCCCGCTTCTGCGGCTCAACCTGTTGAGCGGGAAATAAAAAAGGCGGTGGAAACCACCGCCTTTTTTACAACTGGCACTAGGCCGGTCTATTAGTTGTTGGCTGCAACAGCGGCGCCGACCAGAACCAGCAGGATCAGGGGCAGCAGGATGCCGCTCGACGAGCTCTGGGTCTCTTCGACGATGACCGGTGCTTCGACAACCGGCTCCGACAGGTTGCCAGCAAATGCGGTCGATGCGGCAGCGGTCAGAGCAGCGGCGAGAACGAGTTTCTTCATGTTAACCTCCAGAATTTGCGCGATTCATCAATTTTTGAACCGCGCACCCAAGACTTACCTCGTGAGCTTTTTCTAATCAGCTATGCGGTTGGAATGCAAACGGTTGTTGCGCGACAAGCCGCTTTGCCCGCCAGAATGTCGTCAAATTAGCAACACCTGCGTGCCAACTTTGGTCAGATCGAACAGCTGCGAGATATGCTCGTTGTAAAGACCGATGCAGCCGTTGGATGATCTGCGGCCGATCTTGCGCGTATCGTGGGTTCCGTGGATGCGGTAGTATTTCCAGCTGAGATACAGCGCATGGGTGCCCAGCGGGTTGTCCGGACCCGGCGGAATGTAGTCGGGCCATTCGGGATTGCGCTTCTTCATCGACGGGGTCGGGGCCCAGCTGGGGCCGACGACCTTGCGAATCACGCTGGTGCGGCCACGGCGGGTCAGCTCGTCGGTCAGTGGCACCGACGAGGGGAACAGCCGATAGACGCTCTGATCCTCGGACCAATAGTGCAGCGCCCGCGAGACGGTATCGACCAGGATGGCGCCATTGCGGGTGTTCGAGAAATAGGGCCGCCAATCCAGCGCGCGGAAGCTGGAGGTGTTGCGACGGACCGGTGCCTCGGGCTCGGGCGCGGGGCGCAGGGGGTCTTCGGGGGTGAATTGGGCCAGCGCAGGGGTGCCGAGCGCTGTGGCGGCACCGACAAGAAAGCTACGCCGGGTCGAAAGGGTGGTGGGTTTCTTGACCATCAAAAGGACCTTTACGCAGAAATTCACAGGATGATGTACATAATATGGCCTAAGGGACGCAGTCGCAAATCAATCTGCGCCGATATCGGGGCCATGATCGAGGCAGGGTTTGCATCGGCCCCTGTCAAAGGTTATCTGAGTGGCCGACAATAGGATGCGGTGTGACCATGACACGACTGATTTCCCTTCTCCTTGCCGGCTTTCTGGCGCTGGCCGCCTGTACCGATACCGGAGGGTCTGGGCAGCTTGGCTCGGACGGCAAACCTTTGCCCAAGGTCTACCGGATTCGGGGTGATGCCTCGAAACTGCAGTTCAGAATGCTTGATTCGGTCAACGCGCTGCGCCAGGCCTCGGGTCTGGGTGTCGTGCAGCTCAGCCCCGAGCTGAACGCCGCCGCAGCCACTCATGCCCGCGACATGTCGGTGCAGAACCGGCCCTGGCATTTCGGTTCGGACGGGTCCTCGCCGATCGATCGTGCCCGCCGTGCCGGATATACCGGCATCTTCCTGGGCGAGGCGATCTCGGAGACTTACGAGACCGAGGTCGAGACCCTGGCCGCCTGGATGGAAGAGCCGGGCTCGCGGTCGGTCATCCTCGACCCCAAGGCGATCATGATGGGCTTTGCCTGGTTCCAGGAGAACAACGGCAAGATCTGGTGGGCGCTGGAAATGGGGTCCTGACCCCGACGCGACGTCACTAACGGAAAAGGGCCCCGTCGGGGCCCTTTGTCGTTTCTGCGCTGGCCTGTCACGCCGCTTGAAGCGGGTGTGATTCGGTCAGGATGGCATAGAGCTTGGTCGGATCCGGGTTGGCGCGCAGCTTGGTGCAGACCGCCTGCTCGCGCAGGGTGCGCGAGACCAGCGCCAGCGCCTTGAGATGTTCGACACCGGCGTCTTCGGGCGCAAACAGCGCAAAGGCCAGGTCGACCGGCTGACGGTCGACAGCGCCGAAATCCAGCGGCTTTTCCAGCAGGACAAACACGCCCGCCACCTGATCCAGGCCCGCGACGCGCGCATGCGGCAGCGCGACGCCATGGCCGACTCCGGTCGGGCCCAGGCTTTCACGCTCGAGCAGGGCCTCGAGGGTTTCCTGAGCGTCCAGCTTCAGGGTGGCCTCGGCCAAGTCCGTGATTTCCTGAAATAATCTTTTCTTGCTCGATGCGGCACCGATGACGCGGACCGCGTTTGGTTTGAGGATGCTCGAAAGCTCCATAAGGTCTTGCTCCTCGCGCGCGCCGCGAGGTGGGCCGGGCGCGCGCAGTTCGTGTCTTGCCTATTACGGATCGATCCAGCCGATATTGCCGTCTTCGCGGCGATACACGACGTTCAATCCGTCCTTGCTTTCATTCCGAAATACCAGCACCGGGGCGCCAGCCAGTTCCATCTGCATCACGGCTTCACCCACTGACAGCGATGGAATCTTGGTCTCCATCTCGGCGACGATCATCGGTTGCAGCGAGTCGGGCTCGCTTTGCGCGTCCGGTTCTTCAGAAGCGAGGATATAAGACGAGGCTCCGAAGAGTTCAACCGGCTCGGCCCGGTCCTTGTGGTGGTCCTTCAGCCGCCGCTTGTAGCGCCGCAACTGCTTGTCCATCTTCTCGCAGCACCCATCGAAGGCGGCATAGATCTCGGTCGCATGCGCCTTGGCCTGGGCGGTCAGACCGGTCGACAGATGCACGGTGGCTTCGCATACATATTCATGCGCCGAACGGGAAAACACGACATGAGCGTCGGTCGGACGCTGCGCATATTTCGACACCACCTCGCCCAGCTCGGTCTGAACATGACTTTGCAGGGCAGCACCGATGTCGATCTGTTTTCCGCTGATTTGATAACGCATGTGATCTCCTTCACAAAATTCACCCTTATTCACGCCGCGAAATACGGCTTGCCTGTTATTTTCGGGTGACGGGAATTGACGAGGCGCCGGGTTGTGGCCGTTTGTTCCCTTCTCCGAAGGGGTGACCAGAAACAGCTTCGATCCAGCGCTTTGCCATACCCCAATTGAGGCAAGAGACGCGCCCGCTGTCAATGGCAACCGCGCGGGCGCGACATGATTTCCATCGGGGTGGCGGGTCTTTGCAGGCGATCAGGAGATGCGGAAGTTCTCGCCCAGATAGACGCGGCGGACATTCTCGTTCTCGACCACTTCCTCGGGGCTGCCCGACATCAGCACCTGCCCGTCATGCAGGATATAGGCGCGGTCGACGATCTCGAGCGTTTCGCGCACGTTGTGATCGGTGATCAGCACGCCGATGCCCCGATTCCTGAGATCCGAGACAAGGTGGCGGATGTCGCCGACGCTGATCGGGTCGACCCCGGCAAAGGGTTCGTCAAGCAGCAGGTATTTCGGATCGGCGGCCAGGCAGCGGGCAATCTCGACCCGGCGGCGCTCGCCACCCGACAGCGCCAGCGCCGGGGCGCGGCGCAGGTGTTCGATCGAGAAATCCGACAGCAGCTCTTCGAGCCGCTCACGCCGCTTGTGGGCGTGTTTCTGGGTGATATCGAGAACCGACAGGATGTTGTCCTCGACGCTGAGACCGCGAAAAATCGACATTTCCTGCGGCAAATAGCCGATCCCCATCCGGGCGCGGCGATACATCGGCAGGGTGGTCACGTTCTGGCCGTCGATGCTGACCTTGCCGGCCTCGGGAAAGACCAGCCCGGCGACCGAATAGAACGTGGTCGTCTTGCCCGACCCGTTCGGCCCCAGCAGCGCCACCACTTCGGATCGGCCAAGCGTCATGGTGACGTCGCGGATCACGGTCTTCTTGCGATAGGATTTGCGCAACTTCTCGATTCGAAGGCCCGAGGATCCCTCGGTCACGGTCAGCTGGGGCTTGCTCATCAGTCGCTGCCCGAGTTGAGGATGGTTTTCACCCGCCCGACCATCTGGGCGGTGCCCGAGGTCAGGTTGACGGTCATCTTGCCCGAGCTCAGCGCATTCTTGCCCTGGGTCAGCAGGACATCGCCGGTCATCACGATGACACCGGTGCCGATGGTGTAATCGGCGCGCTGGGCCTGGGCGGCGTCGGACCCGCTGACCAGCACCACGTCGCCGGTTGCCTCCAGCCGTTCGATCCCCGAGGCCTCCTGATTGTAGATCACCAGCACCCGTTTGGCCGACAGACGCATCTCGCCCTGCGAGACCAGCACATTGCCCTGGAACTCGGCCGAGCCGTCCTCCTGGCTCACATCCAGACTGTCGGCGGTCACCTCGACCGGCAGCGTCGGGTCGGCCTTGACCGCGCCGAATGCAACCTTGGTGCCCTCGGCCTGGGCCGCAACGGCACCAAGGGCAAGGACGAGGCCCAGGATCAATGCACGAATTTCGATCACACGTTATCTTTCCGCAGCTTTGGGGTCATATAGCAGCTTCACGCCATTCTTGAAACGAATATGGATAGGGCCGTCCTCGTTTTCAGCCCCCATTTGCATAGAACCTGCTGTAAACTCTCCGATAGGTCCGGTTCCGCGCACGTTGCCGGGGGTTTCGCCGGATATTCCGCTCAGCCCTGCGTTGAGCTGATCGGTGGTCACCGTCAGCCCGTCCGACGTCGTGATCACCACATTGCCGGTGAAGATCGCCAGATCCTTGTCCAGTTGCACGGTGCCCAGATCCGAGGTCAGCCGGATACGCTTGCCACCGAGCAGAAGCAGTTCGGCGATCAGGTCGGTCGCCTCGGCAGGTGCGTTCTCGCCGCCCGGGCGGGCCAGCGTCGCCTGCACCTGGATCTGCTCGCCCTTGGGGGTGACTGCCGTAAAGAACGGGCCGGTGATCTGCTGGCCGCGGGTGCGGTCGGCGATCTCATCCTCGGCAAAGGGAATCGGGGCCACGGAATCGGTGCCGCGCGACGACAGCAGGAACACGGCCGACAGCAGGCCAAGCGCCGTAAGGGGCAACAGCACCTTGAGGTATTGGACAACCCGAGAGTAGCTGTCGATCGCCATCGCCTAGCCCAGTCCGACGCGCAGACAGTCGTGGATATGCAGCAGCCCGCGCGCCACGCCCGGTTCCGCCGGATCGACCACGAAAAGCGAGGTGATCTTGCGCGCGTTCATGATAGCCACCGCTTCCTCGGCCAGCGAGTCGGGGGCGATGGTGGTCGGGTTGGCGGTCATCACCTGGGCGGCGGTCTTGTCGAGCAGGCCCGACATGTGACGACGCAGGTCGCCATCGGTGACGATTCCGGCCAGATGTCCGGCGCCATCGGTCACGCCGACCACGCCAAACCCCTTGCGGCTAATCTCCAGCAGCGCCTCGCTCATCGGGGTGTCGGCGGCGATCAACGGTACCGCCTCGCCGCCATGCATCAGGTCTGACACCCGGCTGAGCCGCGCGCCCAGCTTGCCGCCGGGATGGAAGACGCGGAAGTTCTCGGGCCGGAAATCGCGGTACTTCATCAGCGCGATGGCCAGTGCGTCGCCCATGGCCAGCGTCAGCGTGGTCGAGATCGACGGCACCATGCCAAAGCCGCAGGCCTCGCCCAGCGCCGGGATCAGCAGATGCACATCGGCCTGCTGCATCAGCGAGCTCTCAGATTTGCTCGACAGCCCGATCAGCGGAATGGCGAAGCGGCGGGTAAAGGCCAGCAGATTGGCCAGTTCCGGCGCCTCGCCCGAGTTCGAGATGGCCAGAACCACGTCATCCCCGGAGAGCATTCCCAGATCGCCATGGCTCGCCTCGGCCGGGTGCACGAAATAGGCGGGCGTGCCGGTGCTGGCCAGCGTCGCGGCGATCTTGTGGCCGATATGGCCCGACTTGCCAATGCCCGAAACGATCACGCGCCCCTTGGTGCGCAGGATCAGCTCCACCGCCTCGGCGAACCCGTCGCCCAGGCTCTCGGACAGCGCATCAAGCGCCCGGGCCTCGTCCAGCACGACCTGGCGTGCGGTGTCGATGAAAGAGCTGCGATCGGTCATGAGTGGGCAAAGATATCGGTTTCGGGCCAGCCCACAAGGTCGAGCCGCGCCCGTGTAGGCAGGAAATCGAAGCAGGATTGCGCCAGATCGGCGCGGCCTTCGCGCGCCAGCCGGCCATCCAGCGCCTCGCGCAGGCGGTGCAGATAGAGGACATCGGAGGCGGCATAGTCCAGCTGCGCCTCGCTCAGCGTCTCGGCGCCCCAATCGCTCATCTGCTGCTGTTTCGAGATATCGACGCCCAGCAACTCCTGGCACAGGTTCTTGAGCCCGTGGCGATCGGTATAGGTGCGCACCAGGCGGCTGGCGATCTTGGTGCAATAGACCGGTGCGGTCAGGGCGCCAAAGGCGTGATAGAGCGCGGCAATGTCGAAACGGCCGAAGTGGAACAGTTTCAGCACCTCGGGGTTTTCCAGCATCGCACACAGGTTGGGCGCGGCGGTCTGGCCCTTTTCTACCTGCACGATATGGGTGTTTCCGTCGCCGCCCGACATCTGGATCACACAGAGACGGTCGCGATGGGGGTTCAGTCCCATGGTCTCGCAGTCGATGGCCACCACGGGGCCCAGATCCAGCCCGTCGGGCAGGTCGTTCTTGTAGAGATGATTTGCCACGGAAATGTCCTTTGCACCGTATCGGCCCCGAAATAGGCGCTTTGTGCGCCGAACTCAACTGCGGGGAAGGGGCAGGACGGTTCCAAGGCTTTGTCGGCAGGACAATCTTTCACGGCAGACCGCAGGCGGCGCGCGTGGAATGAGTATTTATGACCAGAAAGAAGCAGCAGCATTCCGGCTTCTTTCTGGTTCGAAATACTCCCGCCGGAGGCTCCTGCCCTCGCGGCTGGCGCTGAGGGCAGGGAAGGGGGGCATGCTGGCCGCGTTCAGTAGGGCGCCTGGATATCGTTCATCGAGACAAACACTGTTTTCATCTCGGAGAAGTGGTTGATCGCCAGTTTCGAGTTTTCGCGGCCCACGCCCGACTGTTTCGAACCGCCAAAGGGCGCCTCGACCGGGGCCAGGTTATAGCTGTTGATATAGCAGGTGCCCGCTTCGAACCCGGCCACCATCCGATGGGCGCGGGTAATGTCGCGGGTAAAGACGCCCGCGGCGAGGCCGAATTCGGTGGCATTGGCGCGCTCCAACACCTCTTCCTCGGTGTCGAAGTCGAGTACCGACATGACCGGGCCGAAAATCTCTTCCCGCGCGATGGTCATGTCATCGGTCACATCGGCAAACACGGTGGGCAGCAGGTAGAACCCGTCGCGATCCAGCCGGGTGCCGCCATAGACCAGCCGGGCGCCCTCGGCCTTGCCCTTGTCGACATATCCCAGGACGATGTTCATCTGCGCCTCGCTGACCATCGGCCCGAAATTGGTGGCCGGGTCCATCGGGTCGCCGATCACCGCCGTTGCCAGACGCTCGGCCAGGCGGGACAGGAACGCCTCCTTGATGCCCTTCTGCACAAACACGCGGGTCCCGTTCGAGCAGACCTGACCCGAGGAATAGAAGTTGCCCAGAATGGCGCCCGAGACCGCGTTTTCGATATCGGCGTCGTCAAACACGACCAAGGGCGACTTGCCGCCCAGTTCCATCGTCACGTGCTTGATGCTTTCGGCGGCGGCGGCATAGACCCGGCGCCCGGTGGGGACCGAACCGGTGAGCGACACCTTGGCGACGCGCGGATCGGTGACCAGGGACGCGCCGACATCGCCATAGCCCTGCACAACGTTATAGATACCCTTGGGCGCCCCGGCCTCGATCAGGATCTCGGCGACCTTGAGGGCGGAAAGAGGGGTGGTTTCCGATGGCTTGAACACCATCGTATTGCCGCAGGCCAGCGCCGGGGCGCCCTTCCAGCAGGCGATCTGGGTGGGATAGTTCCAGGCGCCGATGCCGACGCAGACGCCCAGCGCCTCACGGACGGTATAGGCGAAATCACCGCCGCCCAGCGGGATATGCTCGCCGGTCAGCGACCCGGCCAGCCCGCCGAAGTACTCCAGCGCATCGGCGCCCGAGGTGGCATCGGCAACGGTGGTTTCCTGAATGGGTTTGCCGGTGTCATGGGTCTCGATCACCGACAGGTCGTGGTTGCGGGCGCGCATGATGTCGGCGGCGCGGCGCAGGATGCGGCCACGTTCGGTCCCGGTCATCGCGGCCCATTGCGCCTGCGCCTGCCGCGCGGCCTCGAGCGCCTGATCGATGATCGCGGGTGTGGCCGAGTGCAACCGGGCGATCACTTCGCCGGTGGCGGGATAGATCACGTCGATCACGGCGCCTGCCGTGTCCTCGACATAGGCGCCATTGATGAAATGGCTCGCTTCTGGCTGGAACTTCATGATGCGTCCTTTGTGCCGGTGCCGGAGATGTTGGGGAGTCGTTGCGGATCTTCTACGAGCATGTTGATTGGCCAGTCAATAAAAAAAGATTCGGGCGAAAGGAGTGGCGATAAACGGGCAGAGTTGAAAATGTTCACTAAATGTTCTATATTGGATCTATGGAACATGGAGGGTGGATGCCATGACTCAGCATTACGACGCCATGCCCCAGATGGGGCCGAGCAACGATTATCATCTGCTGCCGGTGACCGAGAAACAGTTGCGCTTTGCGCGATCGATCGCTGCCCGTGCCTCGCTGGACATCCCGATCGAGGCGCAGCGCGACCGGCGCATGTTGTCGGCTTGGATCTCGGCCCATCGCGCGCCCGAATCCTCTCCCTTCGACCGGTATCCCTCGGGCAAGCAGGTCGCCTATGCCGAGCGGATCGCACGGGCCAAGCGGCGGGCCGTGCCCTCGGAATGTTTCCACGACAAGGCGGCGATGTCGGCCTGGATCGACCGCAACAAGTGATCGGTGTGATCGGGGTGTTGACTTAACTGACAAATTTAGTCAGATATAAGCAAAGCCAGACCGGCCGGCACGGCCCGTCAAGCCGCGCCTGACAACATCCAAGGATATTCGCCATGAAAACCCGTGTCTTCGCCGCTGCGGCGCTGGCTTTGTCGTGTTCCGTGCCCGCCTGGGCTGCCGACCGTGCCGCCGTTCTGACCACCTATGCCGACATTGCCGAGGCCAAGTATCAAGACAGCCTGATCACCGCCCGCGCGCTTCAGGTTGCGGTCGATGCGCTGATCGCCGATCCCTCGGCCCAGACGCTGGCCGCCGCCAAACAGGCCTGGCTTGCCGCCCGCGATCCCTATCAGCAGACCGAGGTTTATCGCTTCGGCAATGCCATCGTCGATGATTGGGAGGGCAAGGTGAATGCCTGGCCGCTGGACGAAGGGCTGATCGACTATGTCGATGCCTCCTACCCCGGGGCGAGTGATGAAAACGGCTATGCCGCGCTGAACGTGATCGCGACGCCTGTGTTCGACCTGTCCGGTACGACCGTCGACGCCAGCCAGATCACGCCCGAGCTGCTTTCGGGCACCCTGCACGAGGCGGACGGGGTCGAGGCGAATGTAGCGACCGGTTATCACGCCATCGAGTTCCTGCTCTGGGGACAGGATCTGAACGGCACGGGCCCGGGCGCGGGCAACCGGCCCTGGACCGACTACGCGCCCGGTGCCGATTGCACCGGCGGCAATTGCGACCGGCGTGGCGCCTATCTGCAGGCGGCGACCGATCTGCTGATCTCGGATCTGGAATGGATGGCCGCGCAATGGGCGCCGGGCGGCGACGCCCGTACCTCGGTCACGGCGGACGAGACCGCTGGCCTAGTGGCGATGCTGACCGGCATGGGCAGCCTCAGCTATGGCGAACAGGCGGGCGAGCGGATGCGGCTGGGCCTGTTGCTGAACGATCCCGAGGAAGAGCATGACTGTTTCTCGGACAACACCCACAACAGCCATTACTTCGACGGGCTGGGTATCCGGAACGTCTATTTGGGCAGCTATACCCGTGTTGACGGCACGGTGATCTCGGGCGCCTCGCTGTCCGATCTGGTGGCTGATGCCGACGCGGCGCTGGATGCCGAGGTCAAGGACAGGCTCAACATCACGATGGACGCGCTGGGCGCCATCCGCAGCGCCGCCAAGGGCGGGTTCGCCTATGACCAAATGCTGGCGCGCGGCAATGCCGAAGGCGAGGCGCTGATCATGGCGGGCGTCGACGGGCTGGTCGAACAGGCCCGTTCGTTCCAGCGCCTGTTCCCGGTGCTGGGCCTCGACGACATCGCTTTCGAAGGCTCGGAGTCGCTCGATAACCCCGGCGCTGTGTTTCACTAATCCCATCCTCAGCACAGCAAGCGACACATGCCCGCCAAGCTGCTCATCCAAGAAAGTAGCATCATGACTTACAGACATTTCGCGGCGCTGACCGGCGCCGCCGCTCTCTTTGCGGGCGCAGTGCAGGCGCAAGAAGCGCCCGGCTTCACCTGGGAAGGTTCGCTGGAGCTGGAATACGCCCGCACCTTCAAATCGGACACGCCGGGCAACGAATTCGGTGCCGCCACCGGTACGCTGGAGTTGTCGGGGGCCTATCGGTTCAACGATACTTTCAGCGTCTTTGCCGCCCTGACCGGCGAGAGCCTGAATGACCCCACCCCCGGCGACCGGAACTTCACCGACTGGGGCCTCTATATCAAGGAACTGGGTGTGCAGATCGAAACCGGTTCGGCCAGTTTCCAGCTGGGCAAGGTCTCGCCCAGCTTTGGTATCGCCTGGGATCAGACGGCGGGATTCTTTGCCGCCGATCTGGCCGAGGATTACGAGCTGACCGAGCAGTTGGGCGCGCTGGTCGCCGTCGATCTGGGCGCGGCGGGGATGCTGCATGCGGGCCTTTTCTATGCCGACGACACCGCGCTGAGCCGGTCGGCCGGGTTCCGTCGGGCGCGCAATAGCACTGCGTCGGGTGGCGCGGGCAATACCGGGCAGCTCGACAATGGCGCGGTGACGTGGATCAAGTCCTTTGGCGGGACCGAATTGCGACTGGGTGTACGCCACCTCAGCCGGGGCGCGGGGGATGTGAAATCGGAAAACGGGGTGGTGGCCAGCCTGTTTCATTCCTTTCATCACATGCCGCTCGACCTGTTTGCCGAGGTCGCCAGCTTCAGCGGTTATGGCGGTACCGCTGATGACGCCACCTATGCAACGCTCAACGCCGCCTATGCGCTGGGCGACGTGACCCTGTCGGGCACCTACGCCCGGCGCGATATCGACAGCACCGGGTTGACCGAACTGTTTTCAATCGGGGCTGAATACGAGTTTGGCGAGCGCTACCTTGTGGGCGCGGCGTTGGCGCGCGTGGAAGAGGCGGGTGCCACAGACCATGTCTTCGGGATCAACTTCGAGATCGCATTGGGCGTATGAATATTTGGGGGCCTCATATCGTTCAGGCGCGGCGCGCGGTCGCGATCTTTTGTCGAGGCCTCCTTGTGTTGATGCCTGCGCTGTCACTCCTTGGCCTCACCGCAGAGGCCGAGCCGCGCAGCGCGGATGACCGCCAGAGGATTGCCGCCGTCACCGCCCCGGCAACGGGGTTCACGGTGGCGGAACCCTTTGAACAGTTGCCCGGTGGCGCCGCCACGGTATCGGGCGATCTGGGGCGCGATGCCTTCTCGCGCCCTTCGGCCAATATGAGCTTCGAGCGGGAACTGGATTTCCACCTGGGTCAGGCCCTGTTTGACAAGCTGTGGGTGGCGTCACCCTCCTCGACCAAGGCATCCGACGGGCTGGGGCCGCTCTACAATGCGCGCAGCTGTCAGGCCTGCCATATCCGCGACGGGCGCGGTCAGGTTTCGGGTGGACCGGGGCTGGTGCTGCGGATCGGCAGGGTCCGGGGTGACGGGGTGCTGCCCGATCCCCTGTTCGGACTTCAGATACAGGACAGCGCCGTGCCCGGCCTACGGCCCGAGGCACGGATCGCGGTGAGCCAAGCCGAGACCGAGGTCACCCTGAACGGGGGCGAGGTGGCGGTTCTGCGCAAGCCCCGATACCGGCTGGACGCGGCCGAGGGCACGCTGCACGCCGAAAGCACGCTCAGCCCCCGGCTGGCACCACAGATGATCGGGCTGGGCCTGCTCGAAGCGATCCCCGAGGCCGAAATCCTGGCCCGTGCCGATCCGGACGACCGGGATGGCGATGGCATATCGGGGCGGCCCAACCGGGTGCACGATCCGGAGACCGGGCAAGAGGCGCTGGGCCGGTTCGGGTGGAAGGCTGGCGCGGCCTCGGTCCTGGATCAGACCGCCGCTGCCTTCGCCTCGGATATCGGCATCTCTTCTCCGCTGCGCCCCGCGCCCTGGGGCGATTGCACCGAATTGCAGGTGGAATGCCGGGCTGCCCTGCATGGCGATGGTGATCCGCGCGGCGCCGAGATCGACGGCCCGGCGCTGGCGCTGACCGCGTTCTACAGCCGCAACCTTGCCGTGCCGGCGCGGCGGGATGTGGATGACCCCGACGTGTTGCGGGGCAAACGGGTGTTCTATGGCATCGGCTGCCCGGCCTGTCATGTCCCCAAGCATGTGACCGCCCAGCTGAGCGATCAGCCCGAGCAGAGCTTTCAGCTGATCTGGCCCTATACCGACCTCTTGCTGCATGACATGGGCGCAGGGCTGGCCGACGAGTTGCCGCAGGGTCTGGCCAGCGGGCGCGAATGGCGCACCGCTCCGCTCTGGGGGATTGGCCTGACCGAACAGGTCAGCGGGCAGGCGCGTTTCCTGCACGACGGGCGGGCGCGCACATTGCTTGAAGCGGTGCTTTGGCACGGGGGCGAGGCTGCGGCGCAGCGCGACCGGGTGATCGCCCTTGCGCCCGAGGACCGCGCCGCCCTGATCCGGTTTCTGGAGAGTCTCTGAGATGAAGCAGCTTGTTGCTCTGATCCTATGCCTTGCCGCCGCGGCAGCATCCGCCGACCCTGTCGATCAGGTGCTCGACGTCCATGTGTTGCCGGGGTTTGCGCGGCTGGCTGACGAGACAGCGTTGCTGGCCAACGCCGCCGATGCCGGGTGCGAAGAGCGCGACCCTGACTTGCGCGCGGCGCTCAACGGCGCGCTGCGCGCCTGGGCCGGGGTTAGCCATCTGCGCTTTGGTCCGACCGAGGCGGAAAACCGCGCCTTTGCGCTGGCCTTTTGGCCCGACAGCCGGGGCATGACGCCCAAGGCGCTGGCGGGGCTGATCGCGGCAGAGGATCCGGTGGTGCAGGAGGCGGAGGGTTTCGCCCAGGTCTCGGTCGCGGCGCGCGGGCTCTATGCGCTGGAGTTCCTGCTCTATGACGAGGGTCAGGCGGGCAACGACCCCTATCACTGTGCCCTGATCCGCGCCATCGTGCGCGACAGTGCGGGGCTGGCACGGGCAATGGCGGCGGACTGGCATGACCGTTACGCGGCGCTGATGCGCGCGCCGGGGCCGGACAGCCCCTATCGCAGTCGCGACGAGGCGATGCAGGAACTGTTCAAGGCGCTGGGCACCGGCTTGCAGATCACCGCCGATCTGCGTCTGGGCCGGCCCTTGGGCAGTTTTGCCAGGCCGCGCCCGAACCGGGCCGAGGCTTGGCGCGCAGGTCTGTCCCTCTTGCTGGTCATCGAGGCATTGCACTCGCAGCGCCAGCTGGCGCTGCTGCTGGCCGAAGAGGATGCCGGGCTGAAAGCCCGGCTTACCGATGCCTTTGACCGGGCGCTGGGGGACGCTGCGGCGCTGGATGATCCGGCATTGGCCGGTGTCGCCACCCCTGCCGGGCGGTTCCGGGTCGAGGCATTGCAACAGCGTGTCAACGAGATCCGGCAGGTGGTGGCCCAGGAGCTGGGGCCGAAACTGGGGGTTTCGGCGGGGTTCAACGCATTGGACGGGGATTGAGCGATGACCACACGACGCGGATTTCTGGCCGGGTTGGCGGCGGCAGGGCTGACCCCGCGCGCCGGTTGGGCCGATGCGGGCGCCCCCGCTTTCCTGAGCGCCGGGCGCGTCGCCGATGGTGCCTACAACCTCTATGGTCTGGATAGGCGCGGCAGGCCGCTGTTCCACCTGCCGATCCCGGACCGGGGTCATGCCGCCGCCGCCCATCCCCAGCGGGCCGAGGCGGTGGCCTTTGCCCGTCGCCCGGGCCGGTTCGCGCTGGTGCTGAACTGTGTGAGCGGGGCGGAAATCGCCCGGCTGAGCGCGCCCGAGGGGCGGCATTTCTATGGTCATGGCGCCTTTGATGCCGAGGGCCGGGTTCTGTTCACCACCGAAAACGATTACGAGGCCGGGCAGGGCCGGATCGGGCTGTGGGACGCCGGCGCGGGCTATCGGCGGATCGGCGAGGTTGCTTCGGGCGGGGTCGGCCCGCATGACATCCGCCTGATGCCGGACGGGCAGACACTGGTGGTGGCCAATGGCGGGGTGGAAACACACCCCGACACTGGCCGGGTCAAGCTGAACCTGCCGGTGATGCAGCCCAACCTCAGTTACCTTTCGCTGGCGGGAGAGGTGCTGGAGGTGGTGCGGATGCCCCCCGAGCATCGGATGAATTCGATCCGTCATCTTGACCTGCGCGCCGACGGGCTGGTGGCCTTTGCCATGCAGTGGCAGGGCGAGGGCACCGAGCTGCGCCCGGTTCTGGGCCTGCACCGGCGCGGCACCGCGCCGGTTGCGGTGACGGGAAACGAGGCGGAAATGCGCGCGATGAACGGCTATGGCGGCAGTGTCATTTTCTACGACCAGGGCCGGCGCGTCGCGGTCTCCTCCCCCCGGGGCGGGATCGTGCAGCTGAGCGATGTCGCGGCGGGCCGGATCATCGGCGGTGTCGCGATCACCGATGTCTGCGGGCTGGGCGTCACCGGCGGCGGGTTGGTCGCCTCGTCAGGCAGCGGTGTCTTCACCCGCGTGGGTGGTAAGGAAGCCAGCCGTTCCGAGATTGCCTGGGACAATCACCTGGTGGCGGTGAACCGCGCCTAGACAGGCTCAGTGCGTGGCCAGATGGTCCTCGCCCCGGGCACGGGCCAGGGCGATCTGTTTCTGCCGTTCGCGGAACCGCATTTTGTCGGCCTCCGAGGTCTCGTCGATGCACAGGTGGCAGCTGACCCCATGCTCGTATTCCGGGCGATTGCGATCCTCGGGCAGGATCGGGCGGCGGCAGCCATGGCACAGCTCGTGCGGCCCCTCGACCAGCCCGTGCCCGACCGAGACCCGGTTGTCGAAGACGAAACATTCGCCCTGCCAGGTGCTGTTCTCGGCTGGTACCTCTTCGAGATAGCGCAGGATACCGCCCTTGAGGTGATAGACATCCTCGACCCCCTGACCCAGCAGGTAGTTGGTCGACTTCTCGCAACGGATGCCGCCGGTGCAGAACATCGCCACGCGCTTGTTGTGGAACCGCTCCTTGTTGGCCTCCCACCAGGCGGGGAAATCCCGGAAACTTTCGGTCATCGGGTCGATGGCGCCTTCGAAGGTGCCGATGGCGACCTCGTAATCGTTGCGGGTGTCGATCAGCACCACATCGTCCGAGCGGATCAGGTCGTTCCAATCCTCAGGTTCGACATAATGGCCGACGCGCGCGCGCGGGTCGACATCCGGCTGGCCCATGGTGACGATCTCTTGCTTCAGCCGCACCTTCATCTTGCCAAAGGGCGGGTGGTCGCTGGTCGCCTCTTTCCACTCCAGGTCAGAGCAACCCGGCAAGGCGCGAATATGGGCCAGCACCGCGTCGATCCCGGCGCGCGGTCCGGCGATGGTGCCGTTGATCCCCTCTTTGGCCAGCAGCAGCGTGCCCTTGACCCCTTGCGCCAGACACAGGTCCAGCAGGGCGGGTTTCAGGTCGGCCGGGTCGGCGAACCGGGTGAAGTGGTAGAGTGCGGCGATCGTGTACATGCCCGCGCCATACGCCGCGCCGCGTGTGATTTCAAGAGGCGCGGCAAGGGGGGAAACATGCGTTTTCGATGTTGTTTTATTGGTCTTCACTGGCCAGTGCGAGGCCGTGAACCACCGCGGTGAATACTTCGGAATCCTGTTGTTCGGCGCCTGGCAGGACGCGCGCCAGCGCGGCGCGGATCACCCCCATCAGGCTGGATCCGCCGACAAACACCACCTGATCGACGCTGTCCGGGCCAACCCCGGCATCGCGCACCGTCTGCATGGCGCAAGTGGCGATCTCATCGGCGAAACCGGCCAGCGCCGCCTGCATCGCCGCATTTCCCAGATCGGCGCCCAGGCCGCGTTCGACGATATCCAGCGCGATGCGGCCCGCTGCGGCCCCATTTGCGGCGATCTTGCCTGCCTCGACCGCATAGGCCACGTCATGGCCCAGATGCGATTCCAACACCTCGGCCAGGCGTTCGAACAGGCGGGGTTGTTCGGCAAGCCGCACCCAGCGCCGTACCTCGCGCAGGGTGGCAGGGTCATAGACAAAGGCGATCTTTTCCCAGCTGGCCAGATCGTGGAACAGAGCCCGGGGGGCGCTGTGGCTGGCCTCGCCCAGCTCGGCCCCGATCTGCGCCTCGTATCCCAGCAGGGGCATGGCGTGATCCAGGCTCAGCACCCGGTCGAAATCGGTGCCGCCGATGCGCAGACCCCGGCTGGCCAGCATCCGGGTGGTGGTGCCCCGCCGGTCGCACAGGGTGAAATCCGAGGTGCCGCCGCCGATGTCGACGATCAGCATCCGCCCCTGACCCGCCACCGCCAACGCGGCAGCTTCGGGTTCGGGTAGAAAGCAGACCTCGCTGAACCCGGCCATCAGATAGGCATCGTGCAGATCGGTACAGGCCTGCGCGTCGCGCTCGGCTGAGGCAGAGTGGAAATGCACCGGACGGCCCGACAGGGCGCGATCAAAACGCTCTCCGCTCAGCCGTTCGGCGCGCGTCCGAATCTCGGCCAGAAAGCGGGCGATGACCTCGATCAGGGTCAGCCGCTCGTTCAGGAACATGCGGGGTTCGCGGGCCAGCGGGGTGCCCAGAATGCTTTTCAGCCCCCGCAGAAAGCGGCCCTCTTGCCCGTCCATCATGGCCCGGGCGGCGTCGGTGCCATAGACATAGCGGCGCGCGGCAAAGTCGATGAAGACGGCGGTCGGCAGGGTCTGTGCGCCCGGCTCCAGCGGCAGAACCCGGGGATGACCCGCCTGTACCAGCCCGGCGGCGGTGTTGGACGTTCCGAAATCCACGCCAAGACGTGCCATGATTCCTCTCCCGGTTTTTGCGAAAGACGCCCGGATATCGCAGGGCGGCAGACAAGGCAACGGGGGTTTTCCCACATCGCCCGGCGCGATGGGTGCTTTTCCGGCATAACGCCACGCGCTAGGCTTGCCCCCAAAAGGGAGGCGCAAATGCATGGCCTGATCGTGATCGACGTCCAGAACGACTTCTGCCCCGGCGGTGCCCTGGCGGTGCCCGAAGGCGACGCGGTGGTGGCGCCGATCAACGCCATGATGAAGGATTTCGACGCGGTGGTCCTGACGCAGGATTGGCACCCGGCGGGGCATTCCTCTTTCGCTTCGTCCCATCCGGGCCAAGCACCGTTCGAGATGATCGAGATGGCCTATGGGCCGCAGGTGTTGTGGCCCGACCATTGCGTGCAGGGCAGCCCCGGCGCTGCGTTTCACCCGGCGCTGCGGACCGATGCCGATTTGATCCTGCGCAAGGGGTTCCGCGCCGCGATCGACAGCTATTCGGGCTTCTTCGAAAACGACCGCAGCACGCCCACCGGCCTCGAGGGCTATTTGCGCAGCCGGGGCATCACCCGACTGACGCTGGCCGGACTCGCCACCGATTTCTGCGTGCAGTATTCGGCGCTGGATGCGGCGCGGCTGGGCTTTGCCGTCGAGGTGCGGATGCAGGCCTGTCGCGCCATCGATCTGGACGGGTCGCTGGCGGCGGCGATTGCCGCGATGAAGGCGGGCGGGATTGCTCTGACCTGAGATCTGGTTGCGATTTGTTAACGGACTGACCGGTATAGATTGGGGGCGAAAGGTCTTGATCTATCCTTGGGGTCGCCGATGCATGTTGCCGGGTCGCCCGATGTCGACCACCTGTCTGAATACGAACGAAGATACAGCCGGCGCGGCCTGCTGATCCGCTACGCACGCGGGCGGGTCAGGAATTTCGCCGGTCGTCAGATCATGACATTCGCCGGCAGTTTCATTCTTGCGATGACTGAGGGTCTTCATACCGCCATGTTGGCGGCCTTTGCCGCCTTGCTGGGCGAGGTGATCGACTGCCTCTACCTGCACCGGCTGCCAGAGCGCTTGCGCCAGGGTCAGGGTTACCGCCGCCTGCTGATTGGCAGTACCCTCACCGCCTTAGTTCAGGCGCTGACGATCAGCTTTTGCGTCTGGCTGGCCTGGACAGGCGCGCGCAGCGGGCTGTCGCCGCTGTTCATCGGGTCGTTCCTGGCAGGGGCTGCGATCAATGCCGGGCTTGTGCTTCCGTTTCATCGCCCCGCCGCCGTGGCGCGTCTGGCGGTCTATGCGGGGATCGGCCAATACCTGTTCCTGATCGAGGCGATGGAGCCGGGGCGGCTTGGCGACGCGCTGTTGCTCAATGCCGCCGGTGCGGTGATGTTGGCCTTCATGGTTGGCCTGTTCCTGAATTTCGTGAACTGGGGCTTTCGTCAGCATCGCCGGACTACGCTGGATTTGATCGAACAGGGACGTGACCTGCTGCGACATCAGAAGGAGGCGCAACTGCTGTCGCTGGTCGCCCGCAACGCCAATGACAGCGTCATTCTGGCAGATTCCGAAGGCCGCATCGTCTGGACCAACGAGAGTTTTACCCGCACCACCGGGTATTCGCTGGACGAAGCCAAGGGGCGCTATCCCGGCGAGTTGCTGAATGGCGACAAGACAGACCTTGAGGTTTCGAATGCGATTGCCGATGCCGTCGAGGCCGGCCGCCCGTTTCGAACCGAGATATTGAATGTGACCAAGGACGGTCGCGAGATCTGGATGGAAACCAATCTGGTGCCGGTGCTTGACCGGAACGGCAAGGTCGAAGTCACCGTTGCGATCGAGCGTGACGTGACAGCCGCCAAGGCGCAGGCCGAGGAACTGGCCGCCGCGCGCGTCGCCGCCGAGGAGGGCGCGCGCGCCAAGGCCGAGTTTCTGGCCACTATGAGCCACGAGATCAGGACGCCGATGAACGGCGTCGTGGGTATGGCCGAGCTGTTGTCGGAAACCAAGCTTTCGATCGAGCAGCGGCAATATGTCGATACCATCCGAAGCTCTTCGACCGCCTTGCTGGCGATCATTAACGACATTCTGGAACTGTCGCGCCTGGATGCCCGGAAGATGGAATTGCATCCGGTGAATTTCGATCCGGTGTCCTGTGTCAGGGACACCATGCGCCTGCTGAAACCGCAGGCGCAGGCCAAGGGGCTGAGGCTGTCTCTTGAAACAGGGGCCGATGTTCCCCCCCTCGTGTATGGTGACGATGGGCGATTGCGCCAGGTTCTGATCAATCTGCTTGGCAACGCGATCAAGTTCACCGAACGCGGCGGTGTGACCCTGCGTTTGCGGTCCGAGGCGCAGGACCCGGGATATCTGTTGACGCTCGAGGTCGAGGATACCGGCATCGGCATCGCCGCCGAAAAGATCGAGAGGGTGTTCGAGCGGTTCTCGCAGGCGGATGCCGACACCACGCGTCTTTACGGCGGGACCGGCCTTGGGCTGACGATCTCGCGCGAGCTGGTTGCGCTGATGGGCGGTCGGATCACCGTTGACTCGACGCTTGGGCAGGGGTCGTGTTTTACGCTGTGCCTGCCGTTGGGGTCGCCCGATGACGACGCCGGACAATCAGATGGGCAGGTGCTGTCACCGGCTGAGCTTGACCGGTTGCGCGGCCTGCGTGTGCTGGTTGCCGATGACAACCGTGTCAACCGTTTGCTCATGGGCAAGTTCCTGGCCGATCTGCCGATCCGCCTGGACTTTGCCCATGATGGTCAGCAGGCGGTTGCCATGACGCAGCGGCAAAAGCCTGACATCGTGTTCATGGACATGTCGATGCCGGTGATGAGCGGCATCGAGGCGACCCGGCAGATCCGTGCCGCAGAGGGCAGGCAGCCCTTGATCGTGGCGCTGACCGCAAATACGTTCGACAGCGACCGCGAAGCCTGTCTTGCCGCCGGGATGGACGATTTCCTCAGCAAACCGGTGGGCCGGGCAGATCTGTTCCGGTGCCTGCTGCACCATTTGCCACCCACCGACGCGGCACCAAGAACCGCATCCGGCTGATCTTGCGCCGCAATCCCCGGGCGAATTGCCATGGCGGTTCGGCTGGCGTATCCATGGGTGATCCATTCCGAACGAGGGCCATCCGTGGACATCGCAACCCGCGTCTATAATCACAAGTGGAAGATCGACCCGATCGTCCGGTCGCTGATTGATACCGATTTCTACAAGTTGCTGATGTGCCAATCGGTGTTCCGCAACAAGCCCGACACTCAGGTCACCTTTTCCCTGATCAACCGCACGATGCGGATCCCGTTGGCCCGTATCATTGACGAGGGCGAGTTGCGCGAGCAGCTCGATCATATCCGCTCGCTGCGGCTGAGCCGGGGCGAGAGCACCTGGTTGCGTGGCAATACCTTTTACGGCAAGCGGCAGATGTTTAGGCCGGACTTCATGGAATGGTTCGAGGGGCTGCAGTTGCCGCCCTATCATCTGGAACGCCGCGACGATCAATATGAGCTGACCTTCGAGGGCAACTGGCCCGAGGTGATGCTGTGGGAGATACCGGCGCTGGCAGTGCTGATGGAACTGCGCTCGCGCGCGGTGCTGCATGACATGCGCCGGTTCGAGCTGCAGGTGCTTTATGCCCGCGCGATGACCCGGGTCTGGGAGAAGATCGAACGCCTGCGCGGGATCGACGGGCTGACCATCGCCGATTTCGGCACCCGGCGGCGGCACTCCTTCCTCTGGCAGGACTGGTGCGTGCAGGCGATGATCGAGGGGCTGGGCGCGAAATTCACCGGCACCTCCAACTGTCTGATCGCGATGCGTCGCGAGGTCGAGGCGATCGGCACCAATGCGCATGAACTACCGATGGTCTATAGCGCCCTGGCCGAGACCGACACCGAACTGGCGCGCGCGCCCTACGACGTGCTGAGCGATTGGCACGAGGAGCATGACGGCAACCTGCGCATCATCCTGCCCGATACCTATGGCACCAAGGGGTTCCTCGACCGGGCGCCGGACTGGCTGGCAGGCTGGACAGGCATCCGGATCGACAGTGGCGATCCGGCCGAGGGGGCGGAAACCGCCATCTCCTGGTGGAAGGATCGCGGCGAGAACCCGACCGACAAGCGTATCATCTTCTCGGACGGGCTCGACGTGGACAAGATCGCCGAACTGCATGCCCGGTTTTCCGGGCGGGCCAAGATTTCCTTCGGCTGGGGCACCCTGCTGACCAATGATTTCAGGGGCCTCGTGCCGGACGATGGGCTGGCGCCGTTCTCGCTGGTGTGCAAGGCGGTCTCGGCCAATGGGCACCCGACGGTGAAACTGAGCGACAATCCGGAAAAGGCGATGGGTCCCGCCGACGAGGTCGCGCGCTACAAGCGGGTGTTCGGAGTGGGGCGGCAAACCAGCTATGCGGTCGAGGTGTAAACCGAAATCCGGCACGGATTTCGGATCGTTTTCCGTTCCGGAAAACGGGCCGAATTTCAGTTTGAAATTCGGCGCCCCGCCCGCGATCTGATCCTTTCGCGCCAAACGATCATGAGCCCACCACCCGCGATGAAGAACGCCCCAGGAAACAGGTCGGCCCAGGGCGTTTCGTCAAACACCAGCCAGCCCGCGACAAAGGCGATGGGAATGCCGAAATAGCTGAAGGGGGCCAGATTGCTCTGCTCGGTCATCCGGTACGAGGCCACCAGACACAGCACCGCTGTCCCTCCGAACCCTCCCATTGCCGCAATCCATCCCAGGTCGGACCATTGAGCAAGCGGAGTGAACCCACCGCTCAGCAATGCCAGCGCCAATGCCCCGACCAGCGCGGCCACAACCGAATAGAGGTTGATCAGCGCGCTTGGCACCGCGCTGTCCATCTGCCGCGCCGACACCCCGGTCAGCGCATAGAGGAATGCGGCCCCCAGCGGCGCCAGCGCATCCGGCGTGAAACTGTCACTGCCCGGCTTCATCACCAGAAGCACCCCGGCAAACCCGAGCAGCACCGCCGCCCAGCGCATCAGCCCCACCCGCTCGCCCAGCAGAGGTACCGCAAGTGCGGTCATGAACACCGCATTGGCATAGGTGATGGTCGAGGCGGTGGCAAAGGCCAGCTTGCCCAGCGAATAGTAGAACAGGAACTGGGCAAAGGTCACATAGACCCCGCGCATCAGCCCCAGCCGCCACTGCCGGATGCGCCAGGGCCGCCCCGCCCGATGCCACCCGGGCGAGGACCACAGTGCGATCACGCTGGGAAAGACGCCGAAGAAGTTGCGATAGGCCGACAGCTCTGCCGCACCATAGCGCGGCGACAGGTATTTGATGATCAGCCCCATCATGTCGAACAGGACCAGCGCCAGCAGCGACAAAAGGATGGCAAGAACCACGTTATCTCCGCTGCGCGCGTTCATCCTCAGCCGTGCCGCGCGGCGACGGTCTTGAGCTGCGAGAAACCGTAGAGCGCTTCGAAGCCTTTCTCGCGTCCGTGGCCGGATTTGCCGACCCCGCCAAAGGGCAGTTCGACCCCGCCGCCGGCACCGTAATTGTTGACGAAGACCTGTCCGGCCCGCAACCGCTTGGCCAGACGCATCTGGCGCGCGCCGTCGCGGGTCCAGATGCTGGCGACCAGACCGTAATCGGTGCCATTGGCGATGGCGATCGCCTCTTCCTCGGTGTCAAAGGGGATCAGGACCTGTACAGGGCCGAAAATCTCGTCTCGGGCCAGCGCATGATCGGGGGGCACATCGGCGAACAGCGTCGGTCGCACATAGGCCCCGGTTTCGGGGGCGTGGTCCACGATCCGGCCCTGTGCCGCGATGGTCAGGTCGGCGCCCTTGTCCAGAAACCCGGTCACGATCTCCTTTTGCCGGGCCGAGATCAACGGCCCCACCCGCAGATCCTCCATCGCGGGGCCAACCGTCAGTTCGGCATAGGATGCGGCCATGCGAGCCTTGACCTCTTCATAGACCCCGCGCTGGGCCAAAATGCGGGAAGAGGCCGAGCAGGTCTGACCGGCATTCTGGCACCCCGCATTCACCAGGAACGGCAGCGCGGTATCCAGATCGGCATCGTCGAACACCAGCTGCGGCGACTTGCCCCCCAGTTCCAGCGTGACCGGCACCACATTGCGCCCCGCCGCCTGCTGCACCAGCGCGCCAGTGGCGACCGATCCGGTGAACGAGATATGGTGCACGCCGGGATGAGCGGACAGTGCCGCGCCCGCCTCGGCCCCCAGCCCCGGCACCACGTTCAGTGCACCTGCGGGCAGCCCCGCCTGTTTCGCCAGATCGGCAAAGGCCAGCGCGGTCAGACAGGCCTCTTCGGCCGGTTTCAGAACGCAGGCATTGCCCATGGCCAGCGCCGCGCCGACCGAACGGCCGATGATCTGCATCGGATAGTTCCAGGGCACGATATGTCCCGTGACCCCGTGCGGTTCGCGCAGGGTATAGACGGTATAGCCCTCGAGATAGGGAATGGTCTCGCCCATCACCTTGTCGGCGGCACCGCCGTAGAATTCGCAATACCGCGCCAGTGCCACCGCATCGGCGCGGGCCTGGGTCAGCGGTTTGCCGACATCCCAGGCCTCGATCACTGCCAGATCCTCGACCCGCTCCAGCACCAACTGGCCCAAACGGGACAGGATGCGGCCCCGCTCGGTCGCGGTCATCCGGCCCCAGTCACCGGCCAGCGCGGCCTCGGCGGCTGTCACCGCCGTGTCAATATCGGGTGCGGTGCCACGGGCGATGCGGCAGATTTCGGTCCCGTCGGACGGGTTGATCAGCGGCAGGGTATCGCCACCCCGGGGGGCCTGCCAGCGGCCTCCGATCAGGCAGAGGGTGGGATCGAACCAGAGGGGTAGGGTCATTTCGGTCTCCTTGTCGAAGGCAAAGGAATAGCTGTGGCTTTGCAGTGGGGTCAGCGCAGCGCCCCGGCTCAGGTCGCGCAATCCAGGCAGACCGGGCAGCAGTTGGTCCCAGAACCCTGCCGCGCGCGGTGCCCCGGCAGAGACACCCAGCCGCCAGGGGCCCGGGTGACGCTGAAGGACCAGTTGCACGGCGGCGCGGCCCTGGCCAGTGCCGCGATGGGCCGGAAAGATGGTGAACTCGGCCAGTTCGCGCAGCCCGCCGGGGTGCAGCATGACCAGGGCAAACCCCACATGACGGCCCGCCTCGGTGATCCAATAGGGACAGCGCCCGGTTTGTCGCCACCAGCGGGCGGCGATCCGGTCGGCGGGCAGGCCCGCGCCCGGCGCCACCTCGTCCAGATAGGGGGACAGGGCGGCGGCGAGGGCCTGTTCTTCGGCCTTGGGGATATCGGTCAGGTGCAGGGTCATGCCCGCCGCGCCCCGGTTTCGGGCAGACGCGGCGCGGCGGCGATCAGGGCCCGGGTATAGGGATGCGCGGGGTCCGAGAAGACCTGTGCGGTCTCGCCCTGTTCGACAATGCGGCCCGATTGCATCACCAGCACCCGGTCGGTGATCGTGCGCACCACGCTCAGATCATGGCTGATGAACAGATAGGTCAGGTCATATTCGGAGCAGAGCTGCGCCAGCAGGTCAAGGATCTGCGCCCGGACCGAGACATCAAGCGCCGAGACCGCCTCGTCGAACAGGATCAGCTGAGGCCGGATGATCAGCGCACGGGCAATGGCGATGCGCTGGCGCTGACCGCCGGAAAACTCGTGGATATACTTTCCCGCATCGTCGGGCGACAGGCCGACGGCGGTCAGCATCTCGGCAATGCGGTCGCTGCGGTCCGACCCGGTTGGCGGCGCATCGAGCAGATGAAACGGTTCGGTCACCAGCCGGTCGACACGGTGGCGCGGGTTGAAGCTGCCGTAAGGATCCTGAAACACCACCTGCATGCGGCGGCGGATTTCGGGATTGGC
The DNA here is from genome assembly GCF_000011965.2 of Ruegeria pomeroyi DSS-3. Taxonomy (NCBI): domain Bacteria; kingdom Pseudomonadati; phylum Pseudomonadota; class Alphaproteobacteria; order Rhodobacterales; family Roseobacteraceae; genus Ruegeria; species Ruegeria pomeroyi. The sequence continues at coordinate 100,317 of NC_003911.12, forward strand.
GCGTTTGCCGTCATAGACCGGTTGCCCCGCCAGACGGATTTCGCCGCCCTGTACCGGCTCCAGCCCCAGGATGGCGCGTGTCAGGGTGGATTTGCCACAGCCGGATTCGCCGACCAGCCCCAGCCGCTCGCCCCGGTTCAGGGCAAAGCTGACATGATCCACGGCGCGGTGATGCCCCGGGTGCGCAAACAGCCGGGTGCGCGGCAGGGCATAGTCGCGCACCACCTCCGACACCTCCAGCAGCGGTGCCGGTGGCGGTGGCGCGGGCAGGGTCACGCGGTGATCCGAGGCGGCGAACAGCATCTTCGTATAGGGATGACTCATACCGGTCAGCAGGCGCTGGGTCGGGGCGGCCTCGACCACCTCGCCATGGCGCATGACGGTGATATGGTCGGCCATGTCGGCAACAACGGCCAGGTCATGGGTGATCATCAGCATGCCCATGCCGTATTCCTGCACCAGCCCCTTGAGCAGGTCGAGGATCTGCGCCTGCGTGGTGACGTCGAGCGCGGTTGTCGGCTCGTCCGCGATCAGCAGTTTCGGGCGCAGTGCGATGGCCATGGCGATGACCACGCGCTGGCGCTGGCCGCCGCTGAGTTCATGCGGATAGCGCGAAAGCGGGAACCGGTCAGGCGGCAGGCCGACACGGGTCAGCACTTCGCGCGCGCGCTCTTCCGCCCTGATGGGCGTCATCGCTTTGTGGATCAGGATCGTTTCCATCACCTGATCGCCGATGGTCTTGACCGGGTTCAGTGCGGTCATCGGTTCCTGAAACACCATCCCGACCGCCGCGCCGCGCAGGGCGCACATTTCTGCCTCGGGCAGGGTCAGAATCTCTTGTCCGTCCAGCCGGATCGAGCCGCTGGCTCGCGCTCCGCCGGGCAACAGCTGCATCACGGCCAGCGCCGTCATCGACTTGCCCGAGCCGCTCTCGCCGGTGACGGCCACGATCTCGCCCGCGTCGATGGTCAGTGAGACGCGCTTGAGGATGTCATAGGCATGGATCGACAGCGACAGGTCGGTGATCTGCAACAGGCTCATGTGCGCGCCACCCTGAGCCGGGGATCGAGCCAGTCGCGCAGCCCGTCGCCCATCAGGTTCAGACCCAGCACCGTCAGGATGATCGCCAGTCCGGGGATCAGCGCCAGATGGGGGGCGAAACTGACCATGGTCTGCGCGTCCGCCAGCATCCGGCCCCAGCTGGGCGTCGGCGGCTGCGCGCCAAGGCCGACATAACTCAGCCCCGCCTCGGCCAGGATGCCCAGCGAGAACTGGATGGTGCCCTGCACGATTAGCAGGTTCGCCACGTTTGGCAGGATATGTTCGGCCGAGATGCGCGCTGCCCCCTTGCCCGCGACGCGCGCCGCCAGGATGAATTCGCGCTCCCACAGGCTGAGCGCGGCGCCACGGGTGATGCGGGCAAAGACCGGGATGTTGAAGATGCCGATGGCGATGATGGCGTTGACGGCGCCAGCGCCAAAGACGGCGGTGATCAGGATGGCGATCACCAGCGAGGGGAACGCAAAGACCAGATCGTTGCCGCGCATGATCAACTCGTCCAGCCACGATCCCTTGCGCGCCGCGGCCGCCAAGCCCAGCGGCACGCCCAGGCTCATGCCGATACCCACCGCCAGCAGGGCCACCGCGATCGAGGTGCGCGCGCCGACCATGATCATGGAAAACATGTCGCGCCCGAAATGGTCGGTGCCGAACCAGTGCCGCGCATTCGGGGTTTGCAGCTTGGCCGGGATGTTCAGCGCGGCATGGTCGTAGGGAGTCCAGATGAAAGAGATGAGCGCGGCCAGCACCACCAGCGAGGACAGGCCCGCGCCCAGGATCAGGTTGCGGCTCATGTCCGCGTCCTCAGGCGCGGATCGACGAGAGCATAGGCCAGATCGACCAGGAAATTGACCACGATCACCGCAAAGACCAGCAGCATGACGACCGATTCCACCACGATCAGGTCGCGTGCCGAGATCGCCTGGAATACCAGCCGCCCGAGGCCGGGCAGATAGAACACCTGCTCGATGATGATCGATCCCGCCAGCAGGAACGAGAATTGCAGGCCGATGATGGTCAGCACCGGGATCAGTGCATTGCGCAACCCATGCCGCCACAGCGCCTGACGGCGGGTGAGCCCCTTGGCCCGCGCGGTGCGCATGAAATCCTCACCCAGGATGTCGAGCAGGGCCGAACGCATCACCCGCGCCAGGATCGCCGCCTGCGGCAGGGCCAGAGCGATGGCGGGCAGGGTCAGCGAATGCAGACCGGCGGTCAGCCCCTTGTCCCAGCCGGCAAAACCGCCGGCATTGAACCAGCGCAGGTTGATGGCAAAGATCAGAACCAGCATCATGGCGAACCAGAAGTTGGGCACCGCGACGCCCAGCTGGGTCGCGCCCATCACGGCCAGATCGCCGGGTTTGCCCCGGCGGGCTGCGGCATAAATGCCGGCGGGCAGGGCGATGGCGGTGGACAGTGCCAGCGCGTAGAGCGCGAGCGGCAGCGAGACCCAGAGCCGGTCCGCGATCATCTGCGAAACCGGGGTGCGATAGGTGTAAGAGGTGCCAAAATCGCCACGCAGCATGCCGGTGACCCAGCTGACATAACGTTCGGCCTTTGACTGATCCAGACCCAGCTCGGTGCGCAGCGCGGCCAGCGTATCGGGCTGCGCATTGACCCCCAGCATGAACGAGGCCGGATCCCCCGGAGCGATCTCGATCACCGCAAAGATGACCAGGCTGGCGACGGCCAGGCTGATCGCAAGCGAGAGCGCGCGTTTCAGGCTGTAACGGAGCATGTCGGGTCGATACCACCCATTCGGAAAAAAGGCCCGCCACCGGAGCGGCGAGCCAGAAAATCGCAGATTTTCTGAACCATTTTCTGTGTCAGAAAATGGTCCCGCGCCCTATTCGGACCAGCTGATCGCCGAAAGGTCGTTGGCGGCCGTGGGGGCGTTGACCCACAGGCCCTGCACGCCGGCCTTGGCCACGCTCAGCGCCGCCAGCTGGAACAGGTAACCGTTCACGTAATCTTCGGAGATGATCCGCTGCGCCTGTTGCATCAGCTCGGTTCGCTTGTCCGGGTCGGTGGTGGAGTTCAGCGTGCCCATCAGCTCCTGGAAGGTCGCGTTGTCATACTGGAAGTAATATTCGGGACGGGCGTAGATGCCGATATCCATCGGCTCGGTATGGCTGACGATGGTCAGCCCGAAATCCTTGCCCTTGAACACGGTTTCCAGCCACTGCGCCCATTCGACATTGATGATCTCGGCCTTGATGCCGACCTCGGCCAACTGGGCCGCGATGATCTCGCCGCCGCGCCGCGCATAAGAGGGGGGCGGCAGGTGCAGCGTGGTCTCGAACCCGTTCGGCAACCCGGCCTCGGCCAGCAGTGCCTTGGCCTTGTCGGGATCATGGGCAGAGGTGCCGGTCAGATCGACATAAGCCGGGTTGTGCGGTGCGAAATGGGTGCCGATCGGCGTGCCGTATCCGAACATGGCGCCATCGATGATGGCCTGACGGTCGATGGCATGCGCCATCGCCTGGCGTACCTTGACGTTGTCAAAGGGCGCCTGCTTGTTGTTGGTCGACAGGATCGTTTCCCCCTCGGTCGACCCGACCAGCACCTGGAACCGCGGGTCCGCCTCGAATTGCGGCAGGTTCTCGGGCGCGGGGAAGCCGGTGAACACGTCCACATCCTCGGCCATCATTGCGGCGAAGGCGGCTGTGGGGTCCGAGATGAACTTGAACGTCGCTTGCGCGAGCGCTGGCTGGTCACCCCAGTAACCGGTGTTGCGGTTCAGCACGATCTTGTCGCCTTGCACCCATTCGCCCAGCGTGTAGGGGCCGGTGCCCACCGGCGCGGTCTTGATGTTCTCGATGCTCTCGGGCGCCACGATCACCGCGTCACCCCAGGCCATGTTGAACAGGAAATTGCCGTTGGGCTCTTTCAGGGTCACCTTGACGGTCAGCGGATCGACCACATCGACGCTGTCGATCCCGGCGAACAGTGCCTTTTGCGCGTTGGCGCTGTCTTCGGCGCGGGCGCGATCCAGGCTGAACTTGACGTCCTCGGCATCCATGGCCGAGCCGTCATGGAAGGTCACGCCCGCGTGCAGCCTGAAGGTATAGACGGTGCCATCGCCCGAGATTTCCCAGCTTTCGGCCAGGGCAGGCACGATCGAGCCATCGCCCATGAAGCGGGTCAGCCCCTCGAAGATGTTGACATAGACCACCGAGTCGATGGCCTGCGCGGCGGCGCTGGTCGGGTCCAGATGCGGCGGCTCCAGCTGCATCGCGATGGTAATGTCATCCTTGGCCCAGGCGGCCCCGGCGAAGAGCGCGGCGCTTAGCGCAAGGCCAGAGACAACCCCTTGTTTTACAAACCGTTTCATTCCAACTCTCCCCGTTCGGTTTCGTCTGACGGGATCGTGATCCCGCCACGGCTCGCCTCACTGTTTCCGTAAATCCCGGGGCAATCAAGGAATTGTTGGCGCAACCGGGCTTTCTCTGCGAGCGCGAAATGCATATGCTGCAATGCAACATTTTCCCCGGAGGACTGGAAATGAGTGCGACTGCCCGCAAGACTGCCCCCAATGCGCAGGATATCCGCGCGCGCAAGGGCGGGGTGCCGCTGGTCAGCCTGACCGCCTATACCACGCCGATGGCGCGGCTGATGGATGGGCATTGCGATTTCGTGCTGGTGGGCGACAGCGTCGGCATGGTGCTGCACGGGCTGAATTCCACCCTGGGTGTGACGATGGAGATGATGATCCTGCACGGTCAGGCGGTGGCGCGCGGGCTGGACCGCGCGATGCTGGTGATCGACATGCCATTCGCCAGCTACGAGGAGGGTCCGGCGCAGGCGTTCCGCAATGCCGCCCGGCTGATGGCCGAGACCGGCGCTGGTGCGGTCAAGCTGGAAGGCGGGGTCGAGATGGCCGAGACCATCCGCTTTCTGGTCAAGCGCGGCATTCCGGTGATGGCCCATATCGGGCTGACGCCGCAGTCGATCAACACGCTGGGCGGATACAAGGTGCAGGGCCGCGACGATCAGGCCCAGGCGGTGCTGGCCGATGCCCGCGCGGTGGCCGATGCGGGCGCTTTTTCGGTCGTGCTCGAGAAGGTGCCTGCGACGCTGGCCGACCGGATCACTGCCGAGGTTGCGATTCCGACCATTGGCATCGGGGCCTCTGCCGGGTGCGACGGGCAGATCCTGGTGGTTGATGACATGCTGGGCTTTTTCACCGCGTTCAAACCGAAATTCGTCAAACGGTACGCCGATCTGGGTCCGCTGGCCGAGGCGGCGATTGCCGAATACGCCGCCGAAGTGCGCGCGCGCAGCTTTCCGGCGGCGGAACATGTGTTTGGCGATCAGGCCCCGGCCAAAGGTGCCAAGGCATGAGCGCGCCGATCCTGCGCAAGCTGGCCGATCTGCGCGCCGCCACCGCCGGCTGGAAGCGCGCGGGCGAGAGCATCGGCGTGGTGCCCACGATGGGCGCGCTGCATGACGGGCACCTGTCGCTGGTCGCGGCGGCCAAGGCGGGCTGCGACCGAGTGGTGGTGACCATTTTCGTCAACCCGAAACAGTTCAACAACCCCGAAGATCTGGCCAAGTATCCCCGCACCGAACTGGCCGACGCGTCCAAGCTGGCGCCCTATGGGGTCGATGCGATCTATGTGCCCGATCCTGACCAGATCTATCCCGAGGGGTTTGCGACCACCGTTTCGGTCTCGGGCCTGACCGACGTGATGGAGGGCGCGTGCCGCCCTGGTCATTTCGACGGCGTGGCAACCGTGGTGGCCAAACTGTTCCTGCAAACCGGGGCCGATCAGGCCTATTTCGGCGAAAAGGACTATCAGCAGATGATGCTGGTGACCCGCATGGCGCAGGATCTGGATATCCCGATCACCGTGGTGGGGTGCCCCACGGTGCGCGAGGCCTCGGGCCTTGCGATGTCGTCGCGCAACATGCGGCTGTCGGCTGAGGGGCTGGAGCGGGCCGGTCGGCTGCATCCCGTCATGCGGCAGGTGGCCGAGCGGCTGGCGGCTGGCGCCTCTTTTGGTGATCTGGCGCCCGGGGCGCGCGAGGCGCTGGGCGCCGCCGGTTTTGTCGATATCGAGTACTTCGATCTGCGCGCGGCGGACAGCCTGCGCGCACTCGACCGTCCCACCGAACCCGCGCGCCTGTTGGTGGCGGCCTGGCTCGACGGGGTTCGGCTGATCGACAATATCGCGGTTTCCCAACTAAACGATTAGTAGGGGCTTCCTGACACGCCGGAAATGCGGCTACAGTCCCGGGTCAAGAGACGATGACAGGGGGCAGAGAATGACCTTTATTCTGGCGATCGACCAGGGCACCACTTCGAGCCGGGCGATCCTGTTCGATGGCGAGATGCGGCGGGTGGCGACCGCGCAGCGTGAATTCACCCAGCATTTCCCCGAAGCGGGCTGGGTGGAACACGACGCCGAAGAGATCTGGCAAACGACGGTCGAGGTCTGCCGCGAGGTGATCGCCGGGCAGGGGATCGGGCCCGAACAGATCGCCGGGATCGGCATCACCAACCAGCGGGAAACCACCGTGGTCTGGGACAAGGCCGGCGGTGCGCCCGTGCATCGCGCCATCGTCTGGCAGGACCGGCGCACCGCTGCGATTTGTGAGCGGCTGCGCCATGCGGGGTGCGAGGATGACTTTACCGCCCAGACCGGTCTGCTGCTGGACCCGTATTTCTCGGGCACCAAGGTGAAATGGATCCTCGACACCGTGCCGGGCGCGCGGGATCGCGCGGCGGCGGGCGAGCTGCTGTTCGGCACCATCGATTCGTTTTTGATCTGGCGGCTGACCGGTGGCCGGGTTCATGCGAGTGATGCGACCAACGCCGCGCGCACGCTGATGTTCGATATCCATCAGGGGGAATGGAGCAAGGACATCTGCGAGCTTCTTGACGTGCCGATGTCGATGCTGCCCGAGGTGCGCGACTGCGCTGCCGATTTCGGCACGACGGATCTGTTTGGCGGGCAGGTGCCGATCCTGGGCGTTGCCGGCGACCAGCAGGCGGCCACCATCGGGCAGGCCTGTTTCCAGCCCGGCATGATGAAATCCACCTATGGCACCGGTTGTTTTGCGCTGCTCAATACCGGGACACAGCCGGTCGCCTCGCAGAACCGGCTGCTGACGACCATCGCCTATCAGCTGGACGGCCAGCGGACCTATGCGCTGGAAGGCTCGATCTTCATTGCCGGGGCGGCGGTGCAGTGGCTGCGCGACGGGCTGGGTATCATCGAGAACGCGGCGCAAAGCGGCGCGTTGGCGGCTCGCGCCGATCCGGCCCAGAATGTCATCCTGGTGCCCGCCTTTACCGGTCTGGGCGCCCCCTATTGGAAGCCCGATTGCCGGGGCGCAATGTTCGGGCTGACGCGCAACTCCGGTCCGGCCGAGTTCTGCAAGGCGGCGCTGGAAAGCGTGGCCTATCAGACCCGCGATCTGTGGGAGGCGATGCAGGGCGATTGGGGTGCGGATGCGGATGTGATCCTGCGTGTCGATGGCGGTATGAGCGCGTCCGACTGGGCGATGCAGGGCCTGGCCGATCGTCTGGGCGCGCCGGTGGACCGCCCGGTGATGCAGGAGACCACGGCGCTGGGCGCGGCCTGGCTGGCCGGGATGCGGGCAGGGGTTTACCCCGATCAGGCAGGCTTTGCCGCGACCTGGGCGCTAGATGCCCGGTTCACCCCCAAGATGGTCGAGGGCGACCGCGAAGCCGCCTATCGCCGCTGGAAAGCGGCAGTGGCGGCGGCGATGATGGTCTAGGCTGGTATCCGCGCGCCTTCGGCGATGGTACGGGGGCGCGCATTCAGCTCTTCTATCGAGAACCCGGCGATGGATTTGTACCTGGCCGCATGCGCGGCCAGTTCGGCGTGGGGGATCACGGTGTCAATATCGTCGAAATCGCCGCCGCACAGATCCTCGACCCGTTGCAGCACCCCGTCCGGCCCGCCGCCCGCACGATTGGCCTGGCCAACGGCGGTGGTCACCGGGCGGACCTCGGCCTCATAGGCCGCCAGCGCCCTGGGTGTTATCCCATGCTCCAGCAGCCGGGCACCAATGATGCGCGCATCCAGAATCGCCTGACTGGCCCCGTTCGATCCCACCGGATAGGTGGGATGCGCCGCATCGCCCATCAGGGTCACCGACCCGCCCGTCCAGCGGGGCAGGGGGTCGCGGTCGACCATCGGGTATTCATAGACCACCTCGGCCCCTTGGATCAGCGCGGGAACGTCGATCCAGTCGAACCGCCAGTCGGCGAAATCGGGCAGGAAATCACCGATATCGGCGGCGCGGTTCCAATCCTCTTTCTTCCACGCGGCATCGAGGGGAAAGCGTTTCTCGGCGATCCAGTTCATTTCGACCATGCCGTCGCCGTCCGGCTCCGAAATCGGATAAGACACCAGCCGCAGGTCGTCATGGCCGATCATCGCCATGGCGCCGCCACCGAAATAGGCGGGTGCCCGGGTGGTGGCGCGCCACAGCACGCGCCCGTTCCAGATCGGTTCGCCCTCGTTCGGGTACATCTGAGCCCTGAGTGCCGAATGGATACCGTCGGCGGCGATCAGCAACCGCCCCTCGACCCGGCGCCCATCGCTCAGGATCAAGGTCGCACTCTCTGGCCCGGTTTCGAACCCGGCAGCGCGTGCACCGGTCACCACGCAATCTGCCCCGGCGCGGGCGATCAGCGCCTCGTACAGCATCATCTGCAAGGCGCCGCGATGCACCGAGTACTGCGGCCAGGCATAACCGGCCCAGATGCCGCGCGGCTCTTCCCAGATGGTCTTGCCGAGTTTTGAGTAGAACCCCAGTTGGCGCGTCCGCACCCCGATCCGGTCCAGTTCCGCTTCCAGCCCTAGATCCAGCAACTCGCGCACCGCATTGGGTTGCAGGTTGATCCCCACCCCCATCGGGCGCAGCACCGCCGTTGCCTCGTAGATGCGGAACGGCACCCCGATCTGGTGCAGCGTCAGCCCCAGGCTGAGCCCCGCGATACCTGCACCGGCAATCAGAACGGTCATGAAAGTCTCCCTCTCTCTTGACGCCAGACTGCCCGGCGCCGGGCATGAGGTCGAGAGGAAATCAGCCTTGATAGGGGCGCAGGAACACTGGCTTGTCGGGTGCGGACAGGTCAGCGTTGTACTGGTATCCGCCGCTGTCGAACTCGCTCAGCGCCTGTGGATCGGTCAGACGGCGTTGCACGATGTAACGGGCCATCGCCCCGCGCGCCTTCTTGGCGAAAAAGCTGACGATCTTGGGCGCGCCGCCCTTGTCCTCCATGAACACGGGCGTGATCACCCGCAGTTTCAGCGCCTTGGGGTCGACGGCGCCAAAGTATTCCTGGCTAGCGCAGTTGACCAGCACATCCGTGCCGATTTCATCGGCCTGAGCGTTCAGCGTCCGGGACAGCTGGTCACCCCAATAGTCATAGAGAGAGGTCCCTCGCCGGGTCTTCAACCGGCTGCCCATTTCCAGACGATAGGCCTGGATCGCATCCAGCGGACGCAACACGCCGTAAAGCCCCGACAGGATGCGCAGGTGCTGCTGCGCCCAGTCCATTTCCTCGGAGTCGAGCGAGGCCGCCTCGAGCCCCTGATAGGTGTCACCGGCAAAGGCCAGCGCGGCAGGGCGGGTCACATCCGCGCCCGGCGCATCGGCGAATTCGCGGAACCGGTCGCGGTTGAGCCGGGCCAGATCGTCGCTCAGCCCCATCAGTTTCTTGAGATCGCCGAGCGTCAGGTTGCGCGCGGTCTTGGCCAGCCGCACCGCATCGTCCTGAAAGGCGGGCTCGGTCGTCGCGACGTCGCGCTCTGCCCAATCCAGCCGCTTGGCCGGAGAGATCACCACCAGCATATCCTGCCCCTTCGTCCTTGGTTTCGTGGGTATCTAGGTCGTCTGGCCCAGCACGTCCAGAAAGGCCTCACCAAAACGTTCCCAGCGTCGATCACCCAACAGCGCCTCAAGTCCGCTCCGATCGTCGGGGCGCATTTGCGCCACCTTGGCCAGTTGCGACGCCGAACAGCTGAGCGGTTTGTCGATGCCGTCAGGGCCGCGCGCCAGATCGGCCTGCACAGCCAACAGCCGGTCATAGATGTTGCCGGTCTGCCGCCCGGCCAGCTTGCGGCGGGCGGGGTGCAGCATCTCGGCAGCACCGCTCACCACCTCCAGAAACATGGCGCCGTAACGCTCCAACTTCTTTGCGCCGATGCCGCCGATGCGGGCCATCTGGTCCAGCGATGCGGGGCGCTTCTCGGCCATTTCGATCAAGGTGCGGTCGGGAAAGATCACATAGGCCGGGACCCGTGCCGCCTCGGCCAGCGCCCGGCGCTTGGCCTTGAGCGCGGACAGCAGCGGCGCGTCCTCGTCATTGACCATGGCCTTGACCGCCGGACGCCGCGCCGCCTTGCTCACCGTATCCTTGCGCAACTCGATCCCGGCCTCGCCGCGCAGGATCGGCAGCGCCGCCTCGGTCATCCGCAGCGCGCCGTGGCGTTCGGGATCTGGGCGCACCAGGTCGCGGCCCATCATCTGACGAAAGATCGCCTGCCACTGGGCGCGGTTCCATTCGGTGCCGACCCCATAGGTGGGCAACTGGTCATGGCGGCGGTCGCGGATCTTGTCGGTCTGGTTGCCCAGCAGGATGTCGATCAGATGGGTCGCGCCGAACCATTCCTCGGTCCGCAGCATCGCCGACAAGGCCATGCGCACTGCGGTTGTGCCATCGAACCGTTCCGCCGGGCTGTCGCACAGATCGCATTTGCCGCAGGTGATCTCGGTCTCGCCAAAATAACCCAGCAGGGTCTGTCGACGGCAGGTCATCGCCTCGGCCAGACCCAGAAGCGCGTTCAACCGGGCATGATCGGCGGCGCGGCGCTCGGGCGGGGCCAGGCCTTCGTCGATCTGGCTGCGGCGCAGGCGGATGTCGTCGGGGCCGAACAGGGTCAGTGTCTCGGCCGGCCCGCCATCACGGCCCGCACGGCCGATCTCCTGATAATAGGCCTCGATGGATTTCGGCAGATCGGCATGGGCGACCCAGCGGATATCGGGCTTGTCGATACCCATGCCAAAGGCCACCGTCGCCACCACGATCAGCCCGTCCTCGCGGGCAAAGCGGGTCTCGACGATGCGGCGGTCCTCGGCCTCCATGCCGCCGTGATAGTGACAGGCGCTGTGGCCGTCCTCGCGCAGGGCCTGCGCCAGCGTCTCGGTCTTGGCCCGGGTGCCGCAATAGACGATGCCCGACTGGCCGCGCCGGGCGCCCGCGAAATCCAGGATCTGGCGGCGCGGGCTGTCCTTGGCGGCAAAGGCCAGGTGGATATTGGGCCGGTCGAACCCGCGCAGGAAACTGCGCGGTTCCTCGCCATCGAACAGTTTCGCAACGATCTCGGCCTGGGTCTCGGCATCCGCCGTGGCGGTAAAGGCGGCCAGCGGCACGCCCAGCGCCCTGCGCAGCTCGCCGATACGCAGGTAATCGGGGCGAAAATCATGGCCCCACTGGCTGACGCAATGAGCCTCGTCCACCGCGATCAGGCTGACCCCGATCCGCCGCAGCATCCCCATCGCCGCGCCCGATGCGAGCCGTTCGGGGGCCATGTAAAGCAGCTTCAGCCGCCCCGCCTCCAGCGCCTGCCAGACCGCCTCGGTCTCCTCGGGTGTGTTGCCCGAGGTCAGCGCCCCCGCCTCGACACCCGCCTCTTGCAGGCTGCGCACCTGGTCGCGCATCAGGGCGATCAGCGGCGAGATCACCACCGTCACCCCCTCGCGCATCAGCGCCGGCAGTTGGAAACACAGCGACTTGCCGCCCCCCGTCGGCATGATCGCCAGCACGTTCTCGCCCTCGGCCACGGCCTGCGCGATCTCCTCCTGCCCGGGGCGGAAGGCGTCGAATCCAAACACATCTCGCAACAGCGGTGCGGCGTCGAACATCTGGGGGTGGCCTGTCCTGATTGTACGCTCTGCTCTTTGGCGCCACCTTACACGTGCGCAGGCGTCGGAAACAATAGCGCCGGCGCCCGTCTTCTTCTGTTCGAAAACATCTGTCGTGTTGTTTTGGTCATACGATTTTCAGCAGAGCAGTCGTTTGTCTTTTGTACGGCGGATTCGACGAGAGAGCCCATCCTGTGAGTTCACTTTTTGCGCTGCGTGCGCATGCAGTATGAAGATCGGGGCTAGTGCTTGGCAAAGGACGCTGCTGTGCGGCTGAAAAACCGGTCATTCATGCTTGCTGCAGCAAGGATGGGTTGGGCAAGGATCGCGTAGCTGAAGTGGTCCCATCTTTTGGGACAGGTTTGCAGCTTTGCTAAGGTGTATCGTGTTTAGATGTCATGCTGCGTTTCGCTCGTTCAAGCCTGGCCGATATGCGTCGTCCGGTGTCTGCCGATCAAGCGCGGAATGGGGGCGGGTGTTGTAGAAAGCCATCCAGCCCTTGCTGATGCGTCGGACCTGGAAGCTGTCAGTGATTTCTTCGAGATAGATCGCCTCCTGCTTCAGGCTGCGCCAGAGTCGTTCGATGACGATGTTGTCGAGGTGTCTCCTGCACGGTCTTGTCGCCCCGCAGCGCTGCCACCGCCACCTTGGCCTTTTACTGATCTGCAAAACTCCGGAGCTTTGCCATTCTCGTATCCCCTCGAAGGTTCGGGATACACCTTAGCTGACTGTCCAGTTTTCTGGGACCTCTTCAGCCGGCGACTGCAGTTACCAAAGCGACAAGTACGATCTGAGTCAGTGTTTTCAAGGCATTACCTTTCACCGGACCTTGTTCTCTGGATCAGTCAGGTGGGTTTAGCGAACTGTGGCCATGGTCACCCTGAATCGCTTGAGCGCGATGAAGAAAAAGACCGCGCTGAGCGCGACCATGACCACCATGTCGGGCCAGACGATATCCAGTCCGGCATCGCGATAGAGAATGGCTTGAGAAAACGACACGAAATGTGTCGACGGTGACAACTGCATGACGTTCTGAAGCCAGACCGGCATGCTTTCCATCGGCGTCGTACTGCCGGACAGCAAATTCATGATCACGAGAACCGGGAGCGACAACAGACCGAATTGCGGCATCGACGTGGTGAAGGTGGCCAGCAGGATACCGAGCCCCGTGACCGAGGCAAGGTAAAGCACCGCCCCGCATACGAAGAGCGGGATCGAACCCGCGATCGGAACCGCCAACACGGTCTGCACGACGATCCAGAGCGACAGGATGGCGGCGACAACGATCACAAGGCCGTTGGCCCATATCTTGGCAACCATGATCTCGGACGGGGTGACCGGCATCACCAGCAAATGTTCGATCGTGCCATGTTCGCGCTCGCGGATCAGCGCGGCGCCGGTCAAAAGTACAGACAGGATGGTGATGTTGTTGATGATCTGCATCACGGATGAAAACCAGATGGAATTCAGGTTCGGATTGAACTTTGTCCTGACGACCAGGTCGATCAGCCGAGTGGTTGTGATGTCGTCGCCGGAAACGAACTTGGCGACTTCAGCGAGGATGATCTGCTGAAGGAACACCGAACCGTTACCGGCCTGTGCCATTGCGGTGGCATCCACGTTGAGCTGTATCTGAGGTTTGTGGCCGCTCAGCACATCCGCCTCGAAACTGGGTGGAAATGACAGGACAAACACGAACTTGCCGCTGTTCATCACGCTTTCAATCTCACCGGCCGAGATTTCCTGTGGCGGATTGAATTCGGGTGGAAGGATCGCGCCCAAAATGCGCCCCGTCAGTGCCGAACGGTCCTGGTCCACATAGGCGACAGAGGCGTTCGAGACCTCAAGCTTGGCACCGGTCGCAACCGAATAGACGGCGAAGCTGAACACATAGACGATCAGCAGAATAAGCACGGGATCGGCACGCAGGCTGTTGAGTTCCTTGAGGCCAAGCCGGAAGACATTGGTAAGCCATTGCCACATGTCATGTCTCCTGCTTGTTCAAGGCAAGGACCGACACCGCAATGAACAAGGCCGCAAAGCCCGCCAGAGCGACGTGGTTGAGCCAGAGTTCGGGGAATCCGAGGCCTTTGGTGAAGGTGCCCATACTGATCTGCTGATACCAGGACGATGGGAAGGACAGACCGATCAGACGGCCGCCACCCGAAAGCGAGGACACCGGCACCAGAAGGCCCGAGAAGTTGACAGCCGGAATGATCGAAATTACCGCGGCGGCAAAGGTTGCCGCAACCTGCGTGCGGGTAAATGTCGAGACCAACACACCAAAGCCCGTTGTCGCCAGCACGTAAAGCAATGTGCCGACAAGGAGCGCTAGGACAGAGCCTTTGATCAATACACCGAAGACGCCATAGGAAACGATGATCAGCGAGGCAAAGCTGAGCATGGCAATCGCGACATACGGCAGCTGCTTGCCCAGAATGAACTCGGTTCGCGTCACCGGCGTCGAGCGGAAATTGGCGATCGAACCGGTTTCCTTTTCCCGCACGACCCCCATCGCCGCCATCATTGCGGGGATCAGAACCAGCATCAGCATGATAACCGAAGGGATCAGCGCAAAGACGCTCTTGAACGCCTGATTGTAGCGAAACCGGGTTTCAACCGAGGCTGCCGACGGGTCGAAGGCATGGCCATAAAGCCGTTCAGTCTGATCGGACATGTAGGATGCCGCGAGCCCCTGCAGATAGCCGCGTGTCGTTTCCGCCCGGAATGGCATAGCTCCGTCAACGGCAACGCGGACTTCTGGTTGATCACCGCGCAGCAGGGATTTTCCAAACCCCGGCGGCACCTCGACAGCGATGACAAGTTCGGAGCTTCTCATGCGAATATCAAGCTCGGTCACACTGCCCGCAGCCGGCCTTTCAACGAAGTAGCGCGAGCCGGAGAAGCTCTGCATGAGGTTCCGGCTTTCTGCGCTCTTGTCACGATCGAGAACCGCATAGGGCAGTTCCTGCACATCGAATGAAATTCCATAACCGAAAGTGAGCATCAAGATGACCGGACCCAGAAACGCAAAGGCAAGGCGCATCGGGTCCCGCAATATCTCGATCGACTCGCGGCGCGCAAAGGCCCAAAGCCGGGCCAAATCGAAGAGGCGATCAGGTTTTTCCAGCCTGTCCGGCAATTTTGCCGCAGGTGTCTCGGACGCCCTGCCATCGGTATTGCCTGCCGCCTCGCGCAGATATCCGACAAATGCTTCTTCGAGGTCATCCGTATCTTTGCTTCGCGCCAGGTCTTCGGGCGTTCCCACCGCCAAAACCTTTCCCGCGTGCATCAATGAGATGCGGTCGCATCGCGCCGCTTCGTTCATGAAATGGGTCGAGACGAAGATCGTCACGCCGTCGTCGCGCGACAGCTTGATCAGGTGTCGCCAGAACCCGTCCCGTGCGACTGGATCGACGCCCGAGGTCGGCTCGTCCAGGATCAGAACCTCCGGGGAGTGGATCACCGCGACGGCAAGTTGCAGACGTTGACGGATGCCCAGCGGCAGGCCGTCCGGCCGTTTGTCCGCCTCCTCGGCCAGATCGAAATCATGCAGCATCTGTGCGACCCGCTCTGCGCGGGTCTCGATCGGCAACTGGTAGAGCCGCGCATGAAGCTCAAGGTTCTGGCGGACGGTCAATTCACCATAGAGGGAAAAGGACTGCGACATGTAGCCGACCTGCCGTCGGGTCGCCATGTCGTCCGGATTCAGCGCCTCTCCGAACAGAAGCGCCTTGCCTTCGCTGGCCTTCTGTAGCCCGGTCAGCATCTTCATGGTGGTGGTCTTGCCGCAGCCGTTCGAGCCGAGGAATCCGAAGATCTCGCCCGGCTCGATCTGGAATTCGACATGATCGACCGCGATGAAATCGCCGAAACGGCAGGTCAGGCCTTTCGCCTCGATGGCAGGTGGGCCGATGACAGGTCTGCGCGGTGGTACTTCGTCTATGCGGTGGCCTTGCCGGTCCGCCTCGGGCAGCATGGCAATGAAGGCCTTTTCCAGTGTCGGTTGCCCGGCAGCGTTCCGGATCTCGATCGGCGATCCCGTCGAGATCACCTGTCCCGCATTCATCGCGGCAAGCCAGTCAAAGCGCTCCGCCTCTTCCATGTATGCGGTGGCCACGATTACGCTCATCGCCGGGCGTTCTTCGCGGATATGGTCGATCAGATCCCAGAACTGCTGGCGTGACAGCGGATCGACCCCAGTGGTCGGTTCGTCAAGGATCACCAGGTCTGGATCGTGGATCAGTGCCGAGCAGAGCGAGAGTTTCTGCTTCATCCCGCCGGACAGCTTGCCTGCGGGCCGGTCCGGGAACGGATCAAGCCCGGTGGCGGTCAGAAGATTGTTGATGCGGGCGCGGCGTTCGGCTTCCGACTGGCCAAAGAGTCTGCCGAAAAAGTCCAGGTTTTCATAGACCGAGAGCGTCGGGTAAAGGTTCCGGCCAAGACCCTGCGGCATGTAGGCGATGCGATGGTTGCACGCCCTGAGGTGGTGGCGGTCGGTGATATCGCCGCCCAGCACGATCGCGCCGCCGGCTTGCAGTTTGCGCACGCCGGCGATCAACGCCAGCAAGGTGGATTTCCCGACCCCGTCTGGGCCGATCAGCCCTGCCATGCAGCCCGCCGGGATATCCAGCGTGACGTCGGACAGGGCCAACGTGGAGCCATAGCGGTGGGTAACCGCAGACAGGCTGGCGACAGGTGCGGGCGTCATTGCGGCAGCTTCACCGACAGCACGTCGGGCCAGGGGGCAGTGTCGTCGGTGCGGACATAGCCCACTCCGGCAACACCCGCTTTGGCCTGTTCCTGATATGCCTTCAGCAGGTCCTCGGGGATTGTCAGCTTGACGCGAAACATCAACTGATCGCGCTCATCCGCCGTCTCGACCGATTTCGGGGTGAATTGGGCTGTGCTGGCGACAAACGTGACGGTTGCCGGGATCACGTATTCTGGGATCGGATCCAGGACAATCCGCGCCTCGGAACCGATGGCCAGCAGACCGGCGTCGCGCGCGGGAAGAAAGATCGTCATGTAGATGTCGGTCAGATCGGTCAGCGTCACGACCCTGCCACCGGCGCCGACAACTTCTCCTGCCTTGGCGAGGATGTATTGAACTCGCCCATCGTGCGGAGCCACCAGATCTGCATCGGCCCGGATGCTTTGCAGTCGTTCAACTGTTGCGTCTGCCGAGGCGATCGTAGCAGTTGCAAGATCGATGCCTGCTCGGGCGGCGGCCACTCCGGCATCTGCGGTTGTCAGGGCGGATTTTCTTTGATCGACCAGTTCCTGTGGCGCGTGCCCCCTTGCGGCAAGTTGCTCGGCGCGGGCAAATTCCGCCTGCGCGAATTCCTGTTCGGACAGGCGTTGGTTCAGCAGGGCCTCGGTTTGCAGTTTCTGCTGCTCTGCCTGGGCGACGGCGGCCTTGGCTTGGCGCAACTGGGCGTCGATCTCGGCAGTATCCATATGCGCCACCAGGCTTCCTGCCTCGACCCACTGGCCCTCGGAAACGCGCACCTCGGCGATACGCCCCGGAAGCTTAGTCGCCACATCGATACGCTCTGCCTCGATCCGCCCGTTCGACCTGACGATGCCAGCCGGGAGCTCTGCGGTTTGGCTGTCCAACCAGAATACGTATGCGCCGCCCAAAAGCACGCTGAGGATGACAGCAACTGTGCCATAGCGTTTCCATTGCATTGGTCTTCTCCTCATCTCGGTGCCCGCTAAATCACCAAGGCTTCCTGAACTTAGTTTCGCTGCAGTGCCGCGTAAACACATGCTGCTGCGCAGAATTCGTATGGCCGGTATGCCAAACCGTCGGATGCGTCGGCGGGATCTCGTGCCTACCTTGAAACGAACAGTCTAGCGTCTAACGCCGCTTCAACTTTGGCGATTTGATCGAAATCAATGATCGTTTAACGGGAAACGCTAGACAGGCGCGAACCATTCAGAAGGAGCCCAAGCGATGGGCCAAGCGAGACTGAAAGCCGTCAATACGCCCCGTGAACTCGGCGCCAAGACTGGGTCGGGCGGAAAGCCTCTTACTCCACCAATTTCGCTGGATTCGCCAAAACAGAAAACTGGAAGTAAGCCATATCCGGATACCGGGTTGCCTGAGTTTCTGGACCGCGCGCTGAAAGCCCGAATGGCGAGAGTTACAAAGGGCCTGTCGCCCGCGGCGCTTGCTGGTGCCTATCTGGACTGGATCGTGCATCTGGCGACATCACCCGGCAAGCAGATCGAACTGTCGGAAAACGCGTATCGGAAATGGCTGCGGCTTTCACGCCATGCGGCGACCTGCTCTGTTAACAGCAATGACACCGCTCCGTGCATCGAGCCATTGCCGCAAGACCGGCGGTTCCGCAGCGACGCCTGGCAGAAATGGCCTTACAACCTGATCTACCAGTCTTTCCTGCTCAATCAGCAATGGTGGTACAACGCGACAACAGGCGTGCGCGGTGTAACCAGACAGCACGAAAACGTCATGGAATTCGCAACCCGGCAAATCCTCGATATGTTTTCACCGTCGAACTATCTTCTGACCAATCCGGAAGTGCAGGAAAGAACCCTGAAGGAAGGCGGGTTGAACCTGCTCCGCGGCTTTCAGAACTGGCTCGACGATCTGGATCGACTGCAAAGCGGCAAGCCCCCCGCCGGGGCCAAAGCATTCCGGCCCGGTCAGGAAGTTGCCGTGACACCCGGCAAAGTGGTCTATCGCAACCATCTGATCGAACTCATACAGTACACGCCAACCACGGACACCGTCAGGCCGGAACCGATCCTGATCGTGCCGGCGTGGATCATGAAGTACTACATCCTCGATCTTTCGCCGGAAAACTCGATGGTGAAGTTCCTGGTCGACCAAGGCTATACGGTCTTCATGATCTCGTGGCGCAACCCGAGCGCCGAGGATCGCGATCTGGGGCTGGACGACTACCGAAAGATGGGCGTCGTGGATGCAATCGGCGCGGTGCAGGGCATTGTGCCGGATCAAAAAATCCACGGCGTCGGGTATTGCCTCGGTGGCACGTTGCTTTCAATTTCCGCCGCAACCATGGGCCGCGACGGCGGCGATCCGTTCGCATCACTCAGCTATCTTGCCTCGCAAATCGACTTCACCGAGCCAGGCGAACTGCAGCTGTTCATCAACGAAAGCCAGCTTACATTCCTTGAAGACATGATGTGGGATCACGGATACCTCGATACCACCCAGATGTCCGGAGCCTTCCAGATGATCGGATCCGCCGATCTGGTCTGGTCGCGGAGTCTCCATAGCTACCTGATGGGCGACGAACCGGCGATGTTCGACCTTCTGGCCTGGAACGCGGATGGCACGCGGATGCCATACCGGATGCATTCGGAATACCTTCGGTCGCTCTACCTGAACAACGAACTGACCGAAGGGGCGTTCGTTGTCGAGGGACGTCCGATTTCGGTGACTGACATCCGGGTTCCGGTGTTTTCCGTCGGCACGGTCAAGGACCACGTGGCACCCTGGCCATCGGTCTACAAGATGCATCTCTATCTCGATACCGACCTGACCTTCGTTCTGACCAGCGGCGGGCACAACGCCGGTATCGTGTCCGAACCGGGACACAGGAACCGCAGCTATCAGATTGCCACCGCGCGGCATGGTGATCGCTATGTCGATCCCGAGACATGGGCCGCACAAACACCGAAGAAGGATGGCTCGTGGTGGCTGGAATGGATGTCCTGGCTTGGGGAACGGTCAGGCAAGCCTGTCCCCCCGCCCGCCATGGGCAACGCCTTGACCGACGCGCCGGGGACGTACGTTCACCAGAAATAGGCGCGTGCCGCACAAGGTAAGGAAAAACAGATGGGCTTGCTTGACGGAAAGCGCGGTCTCGTGGTCGGGATCGCCAACGAACGCTCGATCGCCAGCGGTTGCGCGCAAGCCTTCCATCGGGAAGGTGCCGAACTTGCGGTTACTTATCTCAACGAAAAGGCGCGGCCGTTCGTGCAACCGGTCGCCGAGGCGCTGGACGCTGAAATCTTCATGCCGCTGGATGTCACAGCCGATGCGGAGATGGATGCGCTGTTCGAGGCCATTGCCTCCTCATGGGGGCGCCTCGATTTCATCCTGCACTCGGTCGCCTACTGTCCGAAGGAAGATCTGCACGGAAATGTTCTCGATTGTTCGCGGGAAGGCTTTAGCGCGGCGATGGACATTTCGGTTCACTCGTTCATGCGGCTTGCTCGCAGGGCACGACCGCTGATGCAGAACGGCGGTTGCCTGCTGACGGTCAGCTATTACGGCGCAGAAAAGGTGGTCGACCATTACAATGTGATGGGTCCGGTCAAGGCCGCCCTGGAATCGACTGTCAAATACATGGCGGCTGAACTCGGACCGGAAGGCATCCGGGTCAATGCGCTGTCGCCGGGCCCGCTGATGACCCGTGCCGCCTCTGGCATTGCACATTTCGATGCGCTGATCGACGAGGCACGCGCGCGCGCGCCGCAGCAGCGGCTGGTGACCATCGAGGATGTCGGCAACATGGCCGCGGGCCTTGTGAGCGATGCCGCGCGCAATGTGACCGGCAACATTTCTTACGTCGACGCCGGATATCATGTCATGTCCTGAACCAAAGTAGAAAAACTATGATCAAGATGTCTTTCAACTGTACGCCGGACGCCACCTTTCCGACCGGCAAAGGCGCCACCGAACAACGTTTTACCGCGACTGTAGGTGGCGATGAGTTGGAAATCGACACGCATCCCTGGGGTGAAGCCGACCTGAAGATCAACGACAAGCTTGTTGCCCATGTCGACGGCGACCGGTCCGGCGTGAGTTCGGGATAGCGTGAGTGTGTTCCAGGCAAAGGAGTAGTCCGATGCAGTACATCGAAAACAAGACGTTCGACGAAATCAGGATTGGCGACAGTGCCGAACTGACCCGCAAGCTAAAGGCCGATGACATCGAGCTTTTCGCGGTGATGTCGGGCGATGTGAACCCGGCCCATGTCGATGAGGAATACGCCAGGTCGGACATGTTTCACGAAGTCGTCGCACACGGCATGTGGGGCGGCGCGCTGATTTCGGCGGTTCTGGGCACCGAACTTCCCGGCCCCGGCACGATCTACCTCAACCAGAACCTCAGCTTTCGCCGCCCCGTGGGGTTGGGCGATACCGTGACGGTTCGCGTGACCGTGGCCTCGAAGGATGCCGGGACCAAGCGGCTGAAGCTTGACTGCCTTTGCGTCAATCAGGACGGAGAGACCGTTATCAAAGGGCAGGCCGAGGTCATCGCGCCGTCCGAGAAGGTCCGTCGCCCCCGCGTGGTCCTGCCCGACGTGCATCTGCACGAACGGGGCGCGCGCTATCGCGACCTGATCGCGGCGACACATGCGATGGCGCCGGTGCGCACCGCCATTGTCCATCCCTGCGACGCTCTGTCACTGACCGGCGCGCTGGAGGCGGCAAGCCAGGGGCTGATCGTCCCGATCCTCGTCGCACCCAGGGTGAAACTCGAAGCCGTGGCCGAAGAGGCCGGCCTTGTCCTTGACGGTGTCGAGATCGTGGATGTCCCGCACAGCCACGCGGCCGCCGAACGGGCTGTCGCGCTGGTCCGCTGCGGCAAGGCCGAAGCGTTGATGAAAGGCAAGTTGCACACCGACGAATTGATGGATCCGGTGGTTGACCGCGACACGGGCCTGCGCAGCGAACGCCGGATGAGTCATATTTTCGCTCTCGACGTGCCGCACTATCCCAAGCCTCTTTTCGTGACCGACGCGGCGATCAACATCTTTCCCGACCTCGATACCAAGCGAGACATCGTGCAAAACGCCATCGATCTGGCGCAGGCGCTGGGGATCGACCGGCCAAAGGTCGCGATCCTTTCTGCGGTGGAAACGGTCTATCCCAAGATCCCGTCCACTATCGAGGCCGCTGCACTGTGCAAGATGTGGGACCGTGGCCAGATCACCGGCGGCGTGCTCGACGGCCCCTTGGCCTTCGACAACGCCGTGTCGAAGTCAGCGGCAAAGGCCAAGGGCATCGTCTCGGAAGTGGCGGGCGATGCCGATATCCTCGTCGTGCCTGATCTCGAGGCGGGCAACATGATCGCCAAGCAACTGATCCATCTTGCGGGTGCCGAGGCTGCAGGGATTGTCCTCGGCGCTCGCGTACCGATCATTCTGACCAGCCGGGCGGATGGCGTGATGTCGCGGCTCGCATCATCGGCAATGGCACAGCTTTACATCCACCACGCGAAAAAGGTCGTGTCATGACGGACGTAGTACTGGTTCTCAATGCCGGTTCGTCGAGTATCAAGTTCGCCGTCTACCCGAGTGGTACGAACACGGTTCCCCTGATCCGCGGCAAGGTGGCCGGTGTCGGACGTGATCCCGTCTTCTCCGCAGTTCGCGCGGACGGTACTGCAATCGACATGGTCATGCCAAAGAACATCGACGCCGCAGCCGATCATGAAGCGTTGATATCACTCCTTCTGGATTGGCTGGCAGAGCATCGCGCGGACAGAAGACTTGTCGCCGTCGGGCACAGAGTCGTTCACGGTGGACGTGATTTCCTCAAGCCGGTTATCGTCGATGACTCAGTTCTGAGCCAGTTGGAACAACTGATTCCGCTCGCACCGCTGCATCAGCCGCACAACCTTGCTGCCATCCGCGCAATATCGCGGTTGCAGCCGACAGTACCCCAGGTCGCCTGCTTCGACACGAGCTTTCACCAGACCCAGGACCGGCTTGCCCAACTATTCGCCCTGCCTCGGGATCTGAGCGATGAAGGCATTATCCGCTATGGCTTTCACGGGCTGTCCTATGAGTATATCGCAGGAATTCTGCCCGATCATCTTGGCGAAAGGGCCGAGGGCCGGGTGATCGTTGCTCATCTCGGTAACGGCGCCAGCATGTGCGCGATGAAGAACCGGCAAAGTGTCGCGACAAGCATGGGGTTTACGGCGCTTGACGGGCTGATGATGGGGCGGCGCTGTGGCGCGCTCGACGCGGGCGTCGTTCTCTACCTCATGCAAAGCAAGGGTCTGAACGCGACCGAGATCGAAACGCTGCTCTATCGACGCTGCGGCCTTCTCGGTGTCTCGGGGATCAGCAACAACATGCGGGAGCTGGAACGGAGCGACGACCCGAAGGCCCGCGAGGCGATCGAGCTATTCTGCTTCCGGGCGGCGAGCGTTCTTGGCGGCCTGGTCACGGCGCTTGGCGGGCTTGACGCGATCGTTTTCACTGCAGGGATTGGAGAGAATTCGGCGCTGGTTCGCAAATTGATTTGTGACCGGCTTGCGTGTTTTGGCGTCGATCTGGATCCAAACAGCAATGAAGGCAACTCGCCTCGCATTGGTTCGGTGCAATCTTCTATTGACGTGCTTGTTCTGCCGACCGACGAAGAAATCGTCATATCCAATGCCACGAACGAAACGGTCGCGCTCGGGTAGAAGTGCAATAGGTATCCGGGCTAGCGGACAGGACCGCCGAGCTGGTCACAGAGATATGTGGCGAACCTCTGGCTTCGTATCTTGGAGGCCCAGTCGCAAATGGCGGGAAAACCAGCGAACCGGAGACCGCCGATATTGATGATACTGCGGAATGCATGAATGATCGCTCTTGCCGCTGTGTTGTGGCTCAGTTTCCTACCGCTGCGCAGCAATAAACTTTCTGCGAGCGCAAACAGTACGATTTCGTCGCTTCTGAACCGCTCCGGGTTTTCCTGAGGCTGATTGTCATTAGTTACGCGGCCATGTTTTCAGTTTCCCGAGTCGCGTATTCCACTGCCTCGAAGCTGCGCCAAGGGCTGAGGCGAAGGATGACCTCAGCCTTGAAGAGGCCATTGATCGTTTCGGCCAAGGCATTGTCATAGCTGTCGCCAACGCTTCCCACGGACGGTTCGATGCCCGCATCCGCCCGAGGCTCGGTGTAGCGAATGGACAGATATTGGGCGGATTCAATCGGTCGTCGCAACATTCTGATTTTGGAGTTGTTGATTATGGTAGGAAGGCGGAAGTCAGAGCGTTCGACGCGGCGCAAATTGTGCTCGCCCGGTCGGCCGCCAGTCTGGCAACGTGAGCATCTATGCCGGTTCTGGCGGGAAATCGCAGCAGGGCTATCCAGCGAAGAGGCTGCTGTCGTGGCGGGTGTTTCACCACTCGTCGGAACCCGGTGGTTTCGGAGTTCTGGCGGAATGCCTCCCACACATCTTGCGCCATCGGCGGCTGCGCCGAAGGGCCGTAGTCTTTCATTCGCGGAACGCGAGGAAATAGCCCTCGAATGCGCTCGGGTACCGGCGTACGGGCAATTGCGCGGAAGCTGGGCCGTTCCCCAGCACGATCTTACGCGAGATCAGGCGTAACTCGGCGACGCGCGGCGGAGAGTTCGACTATCGCGCCATTGCCGCGCAGTGGCACGCGTATCGTGCGGTCAGACGGCCCAAGGCCAGCAAGCTGGCGCTCAACCCAGCTTTGCGTGGCTACGTGCAGGATCGGCTGTCCGGGATCATTGCCACACCGGACTGCATCGCCTTCGATGGGCCTGTTGTGGTATGGAAGGGGCGGCGGGCCGTTCACCGGCAAAGCCGACGCTGGTCATCTGCCTGGAGCCCGGAGCAGATCGCGCTACGCCTGAAGGTGGACTTCCCCGAAGCTCCGACCATGCGCATCAGCCACGAAGTCATTTACCAGGCCCTGTATATTCAGGGACGCGGGGAGCTGAGGCGAGAGCTCTCTGCCTGTCTTAGGTCCGGACGTGCGCTTAGGTTGCCCCGCGAACGCGCGCGGAGCCGGGGCAAGGCGTTCATCGCCGATGCCCTAATGATCGGTGACCGCCCGGCGGAGATCGGCGACAGGGCCGTTCCCGGCCATTGGGAGGGAGATCTCATTCTCGGCCTCGGCAGTTCGGCGATCGGCACGCTGGTCGAACGCACGACCCGCTTCAACATGCTCCTGCACCTGCGCATGGAGGGGCACGGGGCTGGCAAGTCTGTAAAAATGGACTCGCCCTTGCCGGTCATGGTGCCGAGGCTGTCCGGGATGCCACCGTAGAGACGATCAGCAGCCTGCCTGCCCATCTGCATCGCCCATTGACTTGGGACCAAGGGGCCGAGGTGGCTCAACACGCGCAGCTGCGGATCGATACCGGTCTCGAGATCTACTTCTGCGACCCTCAGAGCCCATGGCAACGTGGCAGCAACGAGAACACCAACGGCATGCTTCGCCAATACTTTCCCAAGGGCACGGATCTCAGCCAGCACGGTGCCGAAGAGCTGAGCGCCGTTGCAGATGCGCTGAACACGCGACCTCGGAAAACGCTGGTCTGGCAAACACCGGTCTAGGTTCTCGACCAGCTGCTCAAACAGGATATGGACGAAGATGTTGCGACGACCGGTTGAATCCGCCCAATATCTGTCCATTCGCTACACCGAGCGCCTGGCGGATGCGGGCATCGAACCATCCGTGGGAAGCGTTGGCGACAGCTATGACAATGCCTTGGCCGAAACATCAATGGCCTCTTCAAGGCTGAGGTCATCCATCGCCGCGGCCCTTGGCGCAACTTCGAGGCAGTGGAATACGCGACTCTGGAATGGGTCGGCTGGTTCAACAACCGCCGCCTTCCCGAGCCCATCGGGAACATCCCGGCAGCCGAAGCTGAGGCAAACTTCTACGCGACTCGGGAAACTGAAAACATGGCCGCGTAACTAATGACAATCAGCCTCAGGAAAACCCGGAGCGGTTCAAACCGCGTGGTTTTACAATCTGAGCGAAAGACCGGTATCAGAGACAGTTGAGGTTTTGCATAACTGCGTCAGCAATAGGCGGCAGAGAGCCCATTTTTGACCGATAGCGAACGAGACACAAATGTTCAGGAAACGAAAAAACCGCCTTTGAAAATGCTGCCCGGTTGAAACAGTGAGTGGGGAAGCACGGCTACATCCGACCCATTTGTCCTTCAACTCGCTTGCTTCTGGCACTACTCGGTGTCGCAGAAATATCAGCTGCAAACTCTCGCGCGATTTTCGTCGTTGGTCCTAGTTTCGTCCTATTTCCGCGGTAGGCGATTGGCCATGAAAACACTGCTGACTACCCTGTTCTCACTGTCTGCGCTCGCCGCTGCGCTATCGATCGTGGCACTATTTACAGCCGAGGCGCAGATCTCGGACTATGGTGTTGCCGCCTTCTTTTTCGCCATGACCATTGCGTTGTATCTGCTCGCGAGATGGTACCTGATCAGGTTTGGGCGCATTGGCCTGTTGAAGCCTAAACTGTTCAGAAGAGAGCCACGCGGCAATGCCCTCAAGGCTCAAACGACAATTTCATCCGCCGGTTGGATCACCGACAGCCTGAGCGCGGTGATGCGAAAGCGGAATGGGGTGGACCTTGATATTCACACTTTGGTCCGGCTGGAGATCGCTAAAATAAAAGAGGTCGGTCTTCACGGCAAAGCGCGTACATTTGAGGAGATTTTGACGGAGACGCTATTGCTTCGATTTGTTGAAACCGACAACAGAGATCGCAGCAAACCGCCAATATCGATCCTGCGACAGGTCAGGGATACCAAGGACTTTTGGCGCCTGCGCGAAATGGTGGATGAGCACTATGCAAAGAGCGCGGCGAAAGGCGCAGCCTACCGCGCTTGGGAGGATGCAGTGGGCGATGTCGATCAGAGCCACCTGCTCAAGGATGGCTGGATCCCGTTCCTCAAGTCGCTTCCCGGACCCGACATCAACCTCTGGCACGGGGTCGCGACCGATTTCCATGAAATCTCAGAAGATCGCTTGGACGCTGCATTTTGGATCGTCGAGCAAGACGCATGTGACCGCACAACCGCGTCAGAGTTCATCATGGGGTTTCTTCAGGCGCGGATGGACATCGGCATCTACGATCCCGACGGCACTAGAGGTCGTTTGCCGCCCGATCCACGCCTGGAGCGTTTTGTGGGTGTCATCAATCTGTACAATGACGGCTTCTACAAGTTTCATTCTCTAAACGCGGGTGTTTTTTCCGCGGTAAACTTGGAAGATCAGGTCGCAAATGACCTGCTGACCAATAACGAAAAGTACACCGGGCTTAGCGGCCTGCCGCGCCCTCGCAAGATCGTCAAAGAGGGTGAAAAACCGGTTCATTCGGGGCCTCGGGGCTACGATTCTCCGTATGCCTATTGGGATGAAGCCGGTCTACACTTGAAGTACCCCGGGGACGATTGGCAAAAGACGGGTTAACCGCTGCGTGTTTGCACAAGAGTATGCGGCTAAAGGTTGAACGACGACCTTTTCGACCCGAAAGCGGCCAACGTCTTCGCAGGTGCAATGTCCGCTTCGTCAGATTTACTAACGCGGGCCACATCGCCCCAACACAAACCTAACGCATTGGCCCGCATCAAAAAATCTGAGACAGAGCATTCGTTAGCAGAGCGTCTACTATCGGCGATTGCTCAGAGTTCAACCAATCGCTCTTCTACAGGTGACGATTGCACGATTGAAGAGTTCGTCGCGCCGAAGGGCACGATCCGGTCGATGACCGCTTCCATTTCCGCGACGTCACGGACGTGCGCACGCGCGACGAAGCAGTCTTCACCTGACACACGGTCGCAAGCGACAATTTGAGGCGTGTCCTGAATGGCTTCGATCATATTTGCCATTTCACCCGGCAAAGGGCGGGCACGGATCAAGATCGTCAAACCATAGCCGAGACGCGCGGGGTCGATGCGCGCCCCGTATCCGGTGATGATACCGATATCTTCGAGACGCCGCACACGGTCTCCCACACTCGGGGCAGAGAGGCCGACGCGGCGGGACAGTTCCGCGCGTGGAATACGGGCGTCAGCACAGAGTTCGCGCAGAATCGCCGCATCGATGCTGTCGAGAACGCTTTCTTTGGATCGAAGGTTTGAGGGTTCTTTTTCCTTCTTTCGGGAGTTTGATTGCGCCACATACATATCTGATCTCCATATCGAAAGTCGCAAATACCTTGGATCATGGCGGCATGTCTAATCAAGCCCGCACAAACTCTGCCAGCGCCCCCGGAACCATGTCCCGCATGTCAGAGGCCGTTCCTCCACACGCATGGTTCGGCGTCTCAGCCGTTTTCCACTATCTCGGCCCCGCTTTCGCGGTGTTGTTGTTTCCGGTGGTTGGTGTGCTTGGTGTCGCCTGGTTTCGTATCGCCTCGGCCGCCTTGATCTTCGCCCCGATCACGAAGCCCTGGCGGACCTTCAAGACATCGACGCCTCGTGAGCGTCTTCTTCTGCTGGCGCTTGGTGGTTGCCTCGCCGTGATGAACAGCTCTTTCTATCTGGCGCTCGACCGCCTGCCGATCTCTCTGGTCGCCGCCATCGAGTTCATGGGCACCATCGGTATCGCTCTTTGGGGTCTGCGCACGGGCCGCAACTATCTGGCTTTCGCCCTTGCCATCATTGGAGTGGCGCTCCTGATCGACGTAGCCTCACTTCGGGCTATGGACGGGCCGGACCCCACGTCTGACCTTCTCGGACTGTTCTGGGCGTTGCTGAACGGCTCGCTATTCGTCCTCTACATCATCCTCGGCCACAAGATTTCGGAAGGTGGCGCTTCGGGCGGTGTGGAGCGGCTAGGCGCTGCCATGACAGCGGCTTTCATCTTCGTGATGCCCCTCGGGTTCCTGCAAGCCCTCGAAGCGTTTGGTGCGCCCTTGCTGGTGCTGGCCGGGATCGGTGTCGGTATCTGTTCCTCGGTCATCCCGTATGTCTGCGACCAGCTCGCCATGGCCCGCTTGCCACGCGCCAGCTTCGCATTCCTGCTCGCTCTCTTGCCTGCGACCGCCACGATCATCGGCGCAGTCGTCCTGCGTCAAATTCCGAGCGCGATGGACGTCCTGGGCGTCGCCCTTGTCATGATCGGCGTGGCCGTTCACAAACCCGCGCCGATGGCTTCGCGTGCGGCGGCGGAGATGGGTTCGGCGTCGTGAACGTTAGGCGGCAGGCGATTTGCCTAGGGTCAGGATTCGTTCTCGCGTCATATCTAGAACATGACGGTAGCGGCGAGTGCGACGGCGGAGAGGAAGACCTTTGGGCACCTGTCGTATCGGGTAGCTACGCGTCGCCAGTCCTTCAGTCGCCCGAACATGATCTCGATCCGGTTGCGGCGTTTGTCGCGGCGCTTGTCGAGCTTCACGGGCCTGCCACGCGACTTCCGGCCCGGGATGCGTGGCTTTATGCCTTTGTCTTTACAACGCTTCTCTGAACCAGTCGGCGTCATAGCCTCGATCAGCCAGCAACCACTCCGCCTTCGGCAAGCCGCCCAGCAGGGCCGCAGCGCCGGTATAGTCGCTGACCTAGCCTGCGGTCATGAAGAAGCGGAGCGAGCGCCCATCGGCATCGGCGGCGGCATGCAGCTTGGTGTTCATGCCGCCCTTCGTTCGGCTGATCAAACGGCCGCGCTGGTCTTCGGGCCCCCTTTTTCGACCGCAGGCTGGTCGCCGCGCGGTGCGCCTTCAGGTAGGTCGCGTCGATCATCACCGTCTTCGGGGTGGCGGCCTCGGCGGCCAGGCCATCCATCATCCGGGCGAAGACCCCTTTGTCACTCCACCGCTTCCAGCGATTGTTGAGGGTCTTCGGAGGGCCGTATTCCCTCGGCGCATCGCGCCACCGCAACCCATTGCGATTGATGAAGATTATCCCGCTCAGTACACGCCGGTCATCAACGCGCGGCTTGCCATGGCTGTTAGGAAAGAAGGGCTGGAGCCGCGCCATCTGCGCCTCCGTCAGCCAGAAAAGGTTGCTCATTGCCGGTCTCCTTGCGGAGGCTGAATCGTGCCGCAACCGAATGATCAATGGGTCCTGACCCTACGGCACAGCGAAGGGCGGTTGTCGCTAAGGGGTGAATTGGCTGTCAGGTCAAAAGGGGGCAGCGCCCCCCCGGACCCGCTCAATAGAACAGTGCCGCGTTGTTGATCAGCACGATGCGCAGCGCCATGATCGCCAGCAGCACCACCAGCGGGGTCAGGTCGAGCCCGCCCATCGGCGGCAATATCCGGCGGATTGGGCCATAGATCGGCTCCAGCACCCGGTTCAGCCCGTACCAGATCTGCGCCACCAGCTGCTGGCGCATGTTCAGGACCTGAAAGTTGATCAGCCAGCTCATGATCACATGGGCCAGGATGAAGAACCAGATCACATCCAGGATCAGCATCAGGATTTGAAACAGCGACTGCATGGGGCCTCCTCGCGCACGAACCGCGATCAGACCTAAGAGCAGCGGGCCAAAGACGCAAGGGTTCAGGCGGGCCCGCGCAGGAAAGACTTGCCTCGCCCCCGAACCAGCCGCCATAACCGGAGCAAACACAAACAAATCGAAACGGGGACAGGCATGGCGGATATCTCGGCGCGCAAGCGTATCTGGGGCTGGTATTTCTTCGACTGGGCCAGCCAACCCTATCACACCCTGCTTGTGACCTTTGTGTTCAGCCCGTTCTTTGCCGCGGTGGCGGCGGATTACTTCCTGGGTCAGGGGATGGCGGACGAGGCCGCCAAGGCGCAGGCCCAGGTGGTCTGGTCGCAATGTCTGACCATCACCGGGCTGATCATCGGTTTCGGCGCACCCTTTCTGGGGGCAATGGCCGATATCTCGGGCCGGCGCATGACCTGGATCACGCTGTTCTGCGGCATGTATGTCGTCGGTGCCTGGGGCCTGTGGTACATGGATCCGACTGGTGGCAACCTGTGGTGGATGATGGCCAGTTTCGGCATCGGTTTCATCGGTGCAGAATATGCGCTGATCTTCATCAATGCACAGCTCCCCTCGCTAGGCACCAAGGAGGAGGTGGGCCAGATCTCGGGATCGGGGTTTGCCTTTGGGTATCTCGGCGGGGTGGTGGCGCTGTTCATCATGCTGCTGCTCTTTGTCGAGCAGGGCAATGGCAAGACGCTGGTCGGGCTCGACCCGGTATTGGGTCTTGATCCGGATACCCGCGAGGGGACACGCGCCGTTGGCCCGTTCACCGCGCTCTGGTTCGTGATCTTCATGATCCCCTATTTCCTGTGGGTGCGCGAACCCGCCGGCAGCGGACGGCGCGGCAGTTTTGCCGAAGCGGTTGCGATGGTGGTGCAATCGGTCAAGAACCTGCGCCACCGAGGCAGCCTGGCCAGCTATCTGGCGTCGTCGATGTTTTATCGCGATGCGCTCAACGGGCTTTACGGCTTTGGCGGGGTCTATGCCCGGCTGGTGCTGGGCTGGGAGATCACGATGATCGGCGTGTTCGGCATCATCGCGGCGATCTCGGCGGCGGCGTTCAGCTGGCTGGGCGGGCTGGCGGATCGCAGGGTGGGGCCAAAACCGGTCATCGTCGGCTCGATCCTGGTGCTGATCCTGGTCTGCGCCACCATTGTGGGCATGGACCGGACCCAGATATTCGGCATCCCGCTGGCCGAGGGCTCGGGCCTGCCCGATTTCGTCTTCTTCTTCTGCGGCGTGTTGATCGGCGGGTTCGGCGGTATCGTGCAGGCGGCCAGCCGGTCGTTGATGGTGCGCCATACCGATCCCGAAATGCCCACCGAAAGCTTTGGTCTTTACGGCCTGTCCGGCCGGGCCACCGCCTTTCTGGCGCCTGCCCTGATCGGCGCCGCGACAGCGGCGACAGGCTCGGCGCGCTTGGGGGTTTCGCCGGTCGTCGGCTTGTTTATTCTGGGCTTGATCCTGTTGATTTGGGTGAAACCGCAAGGGGACCAGAAATAGTGTTTTTTCAAGTCATTGCCGTTTTTCTGCTGGCGCTGATTCCGGTACTGGGCGCGGTACCTGCCCAAGCCGAACCGCTGGCAAAGGAGCTGTTTGGCGCGCAGAAAAGCGCCTCTCGGCAGAAACCCGCCGCTTATGGCAGCTATGCCAAGGGCTGCGCCGCCGGGCTCGAGCAACTGCCCGAAACCGGCCCCACCTGGCAGGCGATGCGCCTGAGCCGCAACCGCAACTGGGGCCACCCCGAGACCATCGACTTTATCCGTGATCTGAGCGGCTTTGCCGCCCGGCAGAAAGGCTGGAGCGGGCTCTATATCGGCGATATCAGCCAGCCGCGTGGCGGGCCGATGCTGACCGGGCATCGCAGCCACCAACTGGGGCTGGATATCGACATCTGGATGCTGCAGGCCAACAACCTGCGTTTGTCGGGTCAGCATCGCGAAAACATCTCGTCGATTTCGCTGCGCCGGGCCAAGGGGGCCTATGTCAACGACAACTGGACCCGCCAGCATCATGCGATCATGCGCGAGGCGGCGCGCGACAAGCGGGTGGCGCGCATCTTTGTCTTTCCCGGTGCCAAGGTCTGGATGTGCAACAACGAAAAGGGCGACCGCTCCTATTTGCGCAAGATCCGGCCCTGGTGGGGACATCATTACCATTTCCATGTGCGGCTGAGCTGTCCGCGTGGCTCGCGCGGCTGCGTCGATCAGACCCCGCCGCCGCAGGGGGATGGCTGTGCCGAGGCGCAGGAATGGGTCAACAACATCCTGAACCCGCCGCCCCCGAAGCCGCGTGACCCCAACGCGCCGCCACCCAAGAAACGCCGCGAATACGTGCTGGCCGACCTGCCGAAGCAATGCGCCTCCGTCTTGCGCTCGCAATAGCGGCGGCGCTGGTGCTGTCCGGTCCCGGCCTGGCCGTGGACCGGGGCGAGGCGCAGCATCTGGGCAGTTTCACCTGGCGCGGTTCGCAGCCCTGGTTCGGCGGTTTCTCGGCCATCGAGATGACGCCGGACGGCATGGGCATGACCGTACTGTCCGACCGTGCCACGATCCTGACCGCGCGGTTGCGGCGCGACGGCGACCAGATCATCGGTGTCGAGATCGACGCGGTGCACAAGGTCCGGTCGAGCAAGAACAAGGTTCTCAAGGGCCGGGTCGGCGACAGCGAGGGGCTGGCGATCGGGCCGGACGGGGTGATTTACATCTCGTTCGAGGGCGTGGCGCGGGTGGCCCGCTATGCCCGACCTGACGCCCCCGCCGTGGTACTGCCGCGCCCGGACGCGTTTCGCCACATGGCCCGCAACGGCGCCTTCGAGGGGCTGGCGATGGACGCGCGCGGGCGGCTTTATACCCTGCCCGAAAGCAGCCGCGCCGCCGATGGCTCGATCCCGGTCTATCGCTGGGATGGGCGGGCCTGGAGCACGGCGTTTCATCTGGAACAATTGGGCGGGTTCCTGCCCGTGGCCGCCGATTTCGGACCCGACGGGCGCTTCTATGTGCTGGAGCGTGATACCGGCGCCATCGGGTTCCGCTCGCGCCTGCGCCGTTGGAACGTGACTGCCAAGGGGATCACTGGCGAAGAGATTCTGTTCCAGAGCCGACTGGCGGCGCATGACAACCTCGAAGGGATGTCGGTCTGGCGCGACGGGCAAGGACGGTTGCGCGCGACGATGGTGTCTGACGACAATTTCCTGATGCTGCAACGGACCGAGCTGGTCGAATACCTGCTGCCGGATTGACAGGGCGGGGTGTTGCGGGCTAAACGCCCGGCTTGTCCGCGCTCAAGGCGGACCAAGTCGCCGCACCCTTGTCAAAACGGACCCCGAAACATGACCCGCGCATTCCTTCCCGGCATTCTCGCCATGGCCGCCATCGTGGTGGCGTCGAACATCCTCGTCCAGTTCCTGATCCTCGACGGATTGCTGACCTGGGGCGCCTTCACCTATCCGCTGGCCTTTCTGGTCACCGATGTGATGAACCGGGTCTATGGGGCCGAGGCCGCGCGGCGCGTGGTGTTTGCCGGTTTTGTGACCGGGGTGATCTGTTCGCTGATCGGCAGCCAGATCGTGCTGCAGGGCGATGGCTATACCTATGCTGCCGTGCCGCTGCGCATCGCGGTCGCCTCGGGCTCCGCGTTCCTGATCGCGCAACTGACCGATGTGGCGGTGTTCAACCGGTTCCGGGGCGGGCGCTGGTGGCGGGCGCCGCTGGTGTCGACCCTGATCGGCTCGGCGCTGGACACCGCACTGTTCTTTACCATCGCCTTTTCGGCCAGCATCACCCTGTTTGGACCCGATGCCGACACCGCCGTCAACTGGGCGTGGGAGGCGGTGCCCTTCATGAACAAGGGCGCGCCGATGCCGCTGTGGGTGACGCTGGCCTTTGCCGACTGGCTGGTCAAGCTGTCGCTGGCGCTGATCGCGCTGGTCCCGTTCCGCGTTATCGTTCAACGGCTTGCACCGGCCCGCGCGACCGCCTGAAGATTTCATTTGGCGCAAATCACTTCCTGTGGCAGGCTGAAGATGAGTTCAACAGCAAAGCAAAGGAGGTGGTCCAGTGTCGAGAAAGGGATTGGTAAGAGGTGCCGGAACCTAGGGGCAGGCGCCGGTCAAGGCAGTCCTTGGCGGGTCCCCGCCCCGGTCGAGCCTGTTGGCCCACTGGCACAGCTTCCTGAACTTTCGAAAGGCCGCCCGATGGGCGGCCTTTTTCATGTCCGCAAGGCCGGGTAAGGTGCCGCCATGCTGTATGTGACCGACGATATCGCGATCCAGGATTGGGAGCTGAGCGAAAGCTTCATGCGCGCCTCGGGGCCGGGCGGGCAGAATGTGAACAAGGTGTCCTCGGCCGTCGAATTGCGGTTCGAGGCGGCGCGCTCGCCCTCCTTGCCCGCTCCGGTCAAGGCGCGGCTGAAACGGCTGGCCGGGCGGCGCTGGACCGGCGAGGGGGCCATCGTCCTGCAATGTGACGAGACCCGCAGCCAGGCCCGCAACCGCGAGATCGTGCGCGCCCGCCTGGTCGAGCTGATCGCCCGTGCGCTGGTCGCCCCGAAACGCCGCATCGCGACCAAGCCCACGCGCGGTTCGGTGCGGCGCCGTCTCGACTCCAAAAAGGCGCGCGGCGAGGTCAAGGCCCTGCGTGGGAAGATCGGCGACGAATAGGCTGGCGTCTGTCCGCGCCGCTGCTAATCTCGGGCCAAGAGGGAGTGAACCATATGAGACTGGACGGAAAAACAGCCATCGTCACCGGTGGCGCGCAAGGGTTCGGCGCCGGGATCGTGGCGAAATTCGTGTCCGAGGGTGCCCGTGTCATGGTGGCCGATATCAACCTCGACACCGCGCGCGAGACTGCCGCGCAGATGGATGGCGATGCGTTTGCCCATCAGGTTGATGTGTCCGACGGCAACTCGGTCGACGCGATGGCGGCGGCGGCGCTGCGCAGGTTCGGCCATGTGGATATTCTGGTCAACAATGCCGGTGTCACCCATCTGCCGACCGCGATGGAAGATGTCAGCGAGGCGGATTTCGACCGGGTCTACCGTGTCAACATGAAGTCGGTCTATCTGACCGCCCGGGCGCTGGTGCCGCATATGAAGGATCGCGGCAAGGGCGCGATCCTGAATGTCGCCTCGACCGCCGGAGTTTCTCCGCGACCCCGGCTGAACTGGTACAACGCCTCCAAGGGCTGGATGATCACCGCGACCCGCACCATGGCGGTAGAGCTTGCGCCAAATGGTATCCGCGTCAACGCGCTCAACCCCGTGGCGGGCGAGACCCCGCTGTTGAAATCCTTCATGGGCGAGGACACGCCCGAGATGCGCGCCAAGTTCCTGTCCACCATCCCGCTGGGCCGGTTCTCGACCCCGCAGGACATGGGCAATGCCGCCTGTTTCCTGTGTTCGGACGAGGCCTCGATGATCACCGGCGTCGCGATGGAGGTGGATGGCGGCCGCTGTATCTGAGCGCCCGCCTCTGAAGAAAGGCAAGCCATGGTTCCCGGCCCCCGCAACCTGATCACCGATGTGCCCGGCCTGTTGGTCGGCAATGCGCAGGACGATGCGTTGAAATCCGGCGCCACCGTGCTGAGCGCCGAGGCGCCCTTCATGGCCTCGGTGCATGTGATGGGCGGGGCACCCGGCACGCGCGAGACCGATCTGCTGGCGCCTGACAAATCGGTGGCGCGGATCGATGCGCTGGTGCTGTCGGGCGGGTCTGCCTATGGGCTGGATGCCTGTTCGGGCGTCTCCGATGCGCTGCGGGCCGCTGGGCGCGGCTATCGCATCGCCGATGCGGTCATTCCCATTGTACCTGGCGCCATCATTTTTGACCTGCTCAATGGCGGGGACAAGGACTGGGCCGACAACCCTTATCGCGCGCTGGGCCGTGCCGCGTTCGATGCGGCGGGCAGGGATTTCGCGCTGGGCACCACCGGGGCGGGCACCGGGGCGCTGACCGCGATGCTCAAGGGTGGGCTTGGTTCGGCCTCGCTGGTGCTGCCCGACGGAACCACGGTGGGCGCGCTGGTTGCCGCCAATCCGATGGGCAGTGTCACCACCCCCGGAGATCGCCATTTCTGGGCTGCCCCGTTCGAGATCGACGGCGAGTTCGGCGGGCTGGGTCCCGACCCCAGCGGCGGGTTGGGCCGGCAGCTTGAAAGCCGCAAGATACGGATGATGTCCGCCCAGGCGCAGGACCGCGCCAATACCACCATCGCCATCGTTGCCACCGATGCCGACCTGACCAAGGCGCAATGCCAGCGGATGGCGGTGGCCGCCCATGACGGCATCGCCCGCGCCACGGTTCCGGCCCATTCGCCGGGCGATGGCGATCTGGTTTTCTCGGTTTCGACCGGCGCCCGCCCGATGGCCGCGCCCGAGCGTGACCTGACCTTGCTGGGTCACGCTGCCGCGCTGTGCCTGGCCCGCGCCATTGCCCGCGCCATCTATCTGGCGCGCCCGGCGCCCGGTGATCTGCTGCCCTGCTGGCATCAGGCGTGATCCTGCTGACAAGGCCGTGAGAAGGTGCGACACAGTGCCTGAATCCGACGATGGTGGTGTTGACTCCGGCGCGCTCTGCCTTCTCATTTGGCACAGCTAAGAAATCTCGTGGAGCTCCCAACATGAACCGATTTGTCGCCGCCGCCTTTGCCTGCGTTCTTGCCGTTCCCGCCCTCGCCGAGGGTGACGCCGCCAAGGGTGAGAAGGGTTTCAACAAGTGCAAGTCCTGCCACATGATCGAGAGCCCCGCGGGCGAGACCATCGTCAAGGGCGGCAAGACCGGGCCGAACCTGTATGGCGTCGTGGGCCGGGCCGCCGGCACCTATGAAGGGTACAAATACGGTGACAGCCTGGTTGCTGCCGGCGAAAAGGGTCTGGTCTGGGACGAAGAGAGCTTTGTCGCCTTCACCCAGGACCCCAAAAGCTTCCTGAACACCTATCTGGGTGAAACGGCGGCCAAGTCGAAAATGACCTTCAAGCTTAAATCGGGTGGCGAGGACGTGTTCGCCTATCTGCAAAGCGTCGCCGCCGAATAAGCCGCGCGATCAGGTACAAAGGTACCAGCAAGGCCGCAGTGTAGACTGCGGCCTTTTACACGCTTGATTGCCGGACCAAACGCGCACAGGTTTGTCCGGCAAGTCGGCAAGAGACCGGCAGGGCGGCCGCCCCTTGGCGCCGCGGTCACGGGAGAACACGACATGAGGATGGTATGGGCATCCTGATTCCGGCTTGGGTCGACGATAGGCTTGTTCCGGTGGACAAGCTCGAAGCGCATGAGAAGGGTCTGAAACACAAGGCGGTTTCGGTCTTTGCGGTGCGTGACATGGACATCCTGATCCAGCGCCGGGCGCTGGGCAAATACCACACGCCCGGCCTGTGGGCGAATACCTGCTGCACCCATCCCGACTGGGACGAGAGCGCCTCGACCTGTGCGGTGCGGCGCCTGCGCGAGGAGCTGGGGATCACCGGGCTTTATCCCGAGTACCGGCACCGGCTTGAGTACCACGCGGACGTTGGCAATGGCATGGTCGAAAACGAGGTGGTGGATGTCTTCCTCGCCCATGTGCGTGGCCCGTTGCAGGTGGTGCCCAATCCCGACGAGGTGATGGAGATCCGCTGGATCGGCTATCACGACCTGCTCGCCGAGGTGCAGCGCTATCCCGAGCGGTTCACGCCCTGGCTCAAGATTTATCTGCACCACCATGCCGACACCATCTTTGGCCCCGATCTGATCATCTCGGCCAAGGCCTGAGCCGGGGTCGGCTCACTCTCCGCTTTCGGGTTCGACCGGCAGCGCGCCCGCCGGGCAGGCTTCGGCGATGTGCTGGTGAATCAGCGCCTTGCGCAGGGGTTTGGTCAGATACTGGTCCAGCCCGGCGGCCAGGATGCCTTCGGCATCGCCGGCCATGGCATGCGCGGTCAGTGCAACGATCGGAACATGACGGCCGGTTCCGGCCTCGAGCCTGCGAATTTCGCCAGTGGCCTGTTTGCCGTCCATCTTGGGCATCGAGATATCCATGAAGATCAGGTCGGGCTGGAAGTCCTGCCAGATCTCCACCGCCTCGAGCCCGTTGTTGGCAAAGCGCAGGTCGATATCCAGCGTCTTGACCATCTTGCGGAACACCAGCTGGTTGGTGCGATTGTCCTCGGCGGCAAGAACCCGCATCTGCCGGCGCTCGGTCGGTTCGCCGGGGGCGTCCTGGGCGGGTTTGGTCACGGGTGCCGAAACGGCCGCCGGGTCCTGCACCGATGTGATCTCGGTCCTCATGTCGGACAATCGCGCGAACAATTCGGCCCGTGGGATCGGTTTTTGCAAAATACCCTGCACATGACGTTTGGCCGGGTCGGCATGGGCCATGCCGGGATTGGACGACAACAGAAAGATCGGCAGATCGCTCCAGCCCGCGCCGCGCAGCGCCTCGGCCAGTTCCAGCCCGTCCATCTCGGGCATGTTGTGATCGCTGAGAACCAGATCGACGCAATCGCTCATCTTTTCCAGCGCCTGGGCGCCCGAGGCGCAGCAGGTTACCCGGACACCCAACTGGGCCAACTGCTTTTCCAGGATCGCACGGTTCACCGCCAGGTCATCGACAATCAGGACATGTTGCAGGCGGCCCGGCAGGTTGGGTAGAACCGGTTGCGCTTCCTCGCTCATCGGCAGGGTGACGCGAAAGCCGAAGCACGATCCGCGCCCCTCTTCGCTTTCGACCCAGACGGTGCCACCCATCATCTGGATCAGCCGCTGCGAGATCGCCAGACCCAGTCCGGTGCCGTCGAACTGGCGGTTGCGTTCGTTCTCGACCTGATTGAACTCGCCAAAGATATGCGCCAGCTTTTCCCTGGGGATGCCGATCCCGGTATCCTCGATCGCCACATGGATGGCGCAGCGGCCAGTGGCCGGATCGGGCACACCGGTGACGCGGATCAGGATGTGACCCTTGGTCGTGAACTTGACCGCATTGCCCAGAAGATTGGTCAGCACCTGCCGCACCCGACCGGGATCGCCGACAAACAGGGTGGGCAGGAACAGGTCGTAATCCACCAGCAGGGTCAGCCCCTTGTCGCGCACGATGGGTTGCATCAGCATCGCGACCTCGTGAATGCAACGTTCCAGGTCAAAGGGCTCGGGATGCAGCATCATCTTCTCGGCTTCGATCTTGGAATAGTCGAGAACATCGTTGATGATCACCAGCAGCGCTTCGCCCGAATTCTTGATCGTGCTGGCATAAAGCTGCTGTTCCTCGTCCAGGGCGGTATCGCAGAGCAGTTCGGCCATCCCGACCACGCCATTCATCGGCGTGCGAATCTCGTGGCTCATATTGGCGAGAAAGGCGGATTTGGCGCGATTGGCGGCTTCGGCCTTCTCGCGCGCGGCGCGCAGCTCGGCCTCGTAGCGGACGGTCGAGGTGATGTTGAGCGCCAGGCTGACCACATCGCCGCCATGGCCGCGCTGGTCGATCATCTTGACATATTGATCGTTCCACATGCGGATCACCACCGGTTCGGGGGTGGGAGAGATCCAGCGCTCATGCATCATCTGGCGCCATTCCTCTGCCGCCAGTTCGCCGGTGTCGATGATGCCTTCCTCGGTCATCAGTTGCAGGATCCGCATGTACGAGATGCCCGGTGCCACCTCGTCCAGCCCGTCAAACACGTTGAGATAGGCGGTATTGGCGCCGATCAGCTTGCTGTCGGAATCGAAAAAGGCAAATCCGTCCTGAATGGTCTGGATCGAATGCCACAGGCGGCGTTCGGCCACCTCGATCTTGGCATTGGCGACGGTCAGGTCCGATTTGACCTTCTCGTTTTCGTCGCGAACGGTGGCCACCTCGGCCTGTTTCTCGCCGATCTGCTTGGTCAGCGCGAGCGCATGGCGCCCCAGCTTGCGATTGGCCGCCGACAGTTCGGCCTGCTTCAGTTCCAGCAGTCTTTCCGCGGCCAAACGCGCGCGCCGCTCTTCGGCAAGCTTGTTTACCAGGCTCATTCGTAACAGTCCCCAACGCTCAGTGGCGTCAGCATCCGGCAGATCGGTGAAAAAGAGCTTAAGCTCGCCGGGCCTGAATCCTTGCAATGGGTCAGGTGCCCATGCGACCCTTGACCCAAACAGGAGGTCGGCATGCGACGTTTTGGATTTCTTGCAATTCTTTCTCTTCAGTTGGCTTTTTTCGGGGTGTCGGGCCTCTCGGCACAAGAGGCCGCGCCCGGTTTTCGCTATCTCGCCACCCGCGACATGGATTTTTATGGCGAGGATCTGGACGCGCTGTTCGATACCGATCTGCAATCCTGCATCCGGGCCTGCTCGGCAAACAACGCTTGTAACGCTTTCACCTTCAACGCGCGCTCGAACGCCTGTTTCCCCAAACGCGGCGTCAGCGAGCAGACGCCTTATCAGGGGGCGCTGTCGGCGGTGAAACTGCCCAGCCCGGCGGCGGTGCGTGACCGGGCGCGTCAACAAGCGGCGCGGCTGGCTTTCCTCCCGGACCGCGACCTGACCCGCGCTGTCGCGCAGGCGCGCGATCTGGGACTGCGCTATGCCGCCGGCGGGATGGAGTTGGATCAGGTCATCGCTGCGATGCGCAACGCGGGCGAGGGGGCGCAGGCCGCCGGATGGGCCGGGCTGGCGGTGTCGCTGTCGGATCGTGCCGATCTGTGGGCCGAATACGCCCGCCTGCTGCTGAGTGTTCGCAGCGATGACAGCAGCATTAAACGCGACCATGCGCGCCGGGCGGTTTCGGCTGCGATCAACGCCTATTTGCGGGCGGATCGTCCCGGCGCCGAAGTTTCGGCGCTGGCCCTGCTGGCGCAGGCACTGGAACGGGACGGGCGCGGCCGTGACATGGTGCCGGTGCTGCGGCTGGCCAGTGACATCCAGCCGCGCGAGGACGTGCTGGCGGCGCTGGATAGGGCAATTGGCAAATACGGGTTCCGCGTGGTCGAGACCACGGTCGAAAGCGACAGCGCCCAGCCGCGCATCTGCGCCCAGTTCTCGGACCCGTTGGCGCGCAGCGGTGTCGATTACGAGCCCTTCGTTCACTCGCCCGAGGGGGATCTGGTCGTGCAGGCCGATGGCAACCAGCTGTGTCTTGACGGTGTCGAACATGGCAAACGCTATCGCATCACCCTGCGTGCGGGGCTGCCGGCTGGATCCGGTGAGGCGCTCTGGAAGGACGTGACGCTGACCCATTACGTGCGAGACCGCAGCCCGGCGGTGCGTTTCCCGGGTCGGTCCTATGTGCTGCCGAAATCGGCGGATGCGGCGATACCGGTCGAGACGGTGAACGCCACCACGCTTGATCTGATCTTGCGGCGGGTCAGCGACCGCAACCTGCTGCGCGCGGTGCAGGAGGGGTATTTCGCGCGCCCGCTGTCCTATTGGGAAGACGAGCATTTCGCTTCCGATATCGCGCAAGAGGTCTGGACCGGCAGTGCCGAAGTGGCCAGCACGCTCAACCGCGACATGACCACCCGCTTGCCATTGGCAGAGGCGATCTCGGGCCAGGCGGCCGGTATCTATACGCTGACGGCGCGGGTGCCGGGGGCTGACCCCTATGACAATCCCGGTGCCACCCAATGGTTCGTGCTGTCCGATCTGGGCCTGTCCTCGATCTCAGGCAATGACGGGCTGCATGTTTCTGTGCGCGGTCTTTCCGACGCGGCGCCCCGCGCAGCGGTTGACCTGACGCTGATCTCGCGTGCCAATGCGGTGCTGGGCCGGGTCCAGACCGATGCACAGGGGCTGGCGCGGTTCGAACCGGGGCTGACGCGGGGCACGGGCGCGGCGGCGCCAGCGTTGATCCTGGCAACGGCGGGCGACACCGATCTGGGGTTCCTGTCGCTGATCGACCCGGCCTTTGACCTGTCCGACCGGGGCGTCGAGGGGCGCAAGCCCGCGGGCCCCGTCGATGTGTTCCTGACCACCGACCGGGGCGCCTATCGTGCGGGCGAGACCATTCATGCCACAGCCCTCAGCCGCGATGGCACCGCGCGCGCCATCGACGGCCTGCCACTGACCGCGATCCTGACCCGGCCCGACGGGGTGGAATATGGCCGCAAGGTCTCGGATGGTGGCGTTGCAGGGGGGCATGTCTTTGCGCTGACCACCGGTGCCAGCGCCCCGCGCGGCACTTGGCGGTTGGATATCAAGGCCGATCCCGACGGGCCAGCGCTGGCCAGCCAGACCCTGCTGGTCGAGGATTTCCTGCCCGAGCGGATCGATTTTGACCTGGCGCTGCCCGATGCGCCGATCCTGCCCGGCGACAGCCCGCCGCTGAGCATCGAGGCGCGCTATCTGTTCGGGGCGCCGGGCGCCGATCTGAGCATCGAGGGACAGGTGCAATTGCGCGCCGCCGACCAGATCGCGGGCTGGCCCGGATACCGGTTTGGCCGCCATGACGCCGGGCTTCAGACCCGCACCAGCCATTTCGGCGATGCCCGCACCGATGCGGCGGGCAATGCCCGGCTGGCGGTCGAGATCCCGCAGATCGACGCCGAGGGCAAACCGCTCGAGGCAGTGGTGACGGCGCGGCTGGCCGATGGCGCCGCCCGCCCGGTCGAACGCCGGATCTCGGTGCCGGTCTCGCCGGCCACCCCCGTTATCGGCATCAAGCCGCTGTTCGAGGATGTGGTGAGCGAGGGTACCGAGGCTGGATTCCAGGTGATCGGCCTGACCCCGGACCTGACGCCCCAGCCCATGCGGATCAAATGGACGCTGAACCGGGTCGAGACGCGGTATCAGTGGTACCAGCTTTACGGCAACTGGAACTGGGAGCCGGTGACCCGCCGCACCCGCATCGCTACCGGCGAGGCCGATCTGGGCAGCGATCCGCTGTCCCTGTCGCAGCCGGTGGAATGGGGTGAATACGAACTCCTCGTCGAGCGGCTGGATGGGGCCTATGTCGCCTCCTCTGCCGATTTCTATGCCGGCTGGTATCAGGCCGCCGATGCGGCGGCGACGCCCGATCGGCTGGAGCTTTCGCTGGACAAGGACAGCTATCGCCCGGGCGACACCGCGCGGCTGCGGATCGTGCCGCGCATGGCGGGCACCGCGCTGGTCACGGTGCTGTCGGACCGGGTGATCGCGCGGCAGGCGGTCGAGGTGGCAGCGGGCGAAAGCGTGATCCCACTTACGGTGACCGAGGATTGGGGCACCGGCGCCTATGTCACCGCAACGGTGATCCGGCCGATGGACGTGGCCGCCGGGCAGAACCCGGCGCGTGCACTGGGTCTGGCCCATGCAACGATAGAAC
The DNA here is from genome assembly GCF_000011965.2 of Ruegeria pomeroyi DSS-3. Lineage (NCBI taxonomy): Bacteria > Pseudomonadati > Pseudomonadota > Alphaproteobacteria > Rhodobacterales > Roseobacteraceae > Ruegeria > Ruegeria pomeroyi. The sequence continues at coordinate 143,705 of NC_003911.12, forward strand.
CGGTGGGCAAGGCGCTGACGGTTGCGATCGACGCGCCCGAGGTGGCCAAACCGCGCGCCACCCAGCCCGTGCGCCTGACGGTTGCGGGCGCGCAGGCGGGTGACGAGGTCTGGCTGACGCTGGCGGCAGTCGATCTGGGCATCCTGAACCTCACCGGCTTCCAGAGTCCCGATCCGCAGGGTCACTATTTTGGCCAGCGGCGGCTGGGGGTCGAGATGCGCGATGTCTATGGCCGGTTGATCGACGGCATGAACGGCGCCATGGGGATCGTGCGCTCGGGCGGGGATGCCGATAATGGCCTGCGGATGCAATCGCCGCCGCCGACCCAGGACCTGATGGCGGTGTTCAGTGGCCCGGTGCAGGTGGGTGCCGATGGCGGCGTTTCGGTCGATGTGCCCTTGCCCGCCTTCAACGGCACTGTGCGTCTGATGGCGGTGGCCTGGTCAGACCAAGCGGTCGGACAGGCCGAGCGGGACATGATCGTGCGCGATCCGGTGGTGGTGACGGCGACGGTGCCGCGCTTCCTTGCGCCCGGCGACAGCAGCCGGTTGCGGCTGGAGGTGGTGCATGCCGATGGCCCGCCGGGCGAGATGGCGCTGAAACTGGCCAGTGCCCCGGGCCTGCAATTGGGCGCCGCGCCCGACCGGTTCACCTTGACCGAGGGTGGCAAGGCCGTGTTCGAGGTGCCGGTCACCGCCACCGCGCTGGGCGATCCAGTGTTGACGGTCGAATTGGAGACGCCGGGCGGGCAAGAGCTGCGCCAGGTGCTAAGGCTGCCGGTGCGCGCCAATGATCCGGTGGTGGCCCAGACCCGGCGCTTTGCGTTGGGGGCAGGCGACAGTTTCCTGTTCTCGCGCGATGTCTTCACCGGGCTCAGGCCCGGATCGGCCCGCGCCATCCTGTCGGCCGGGCCGCTGGCGCGGTTTGATGCGCCGGGCCTGTTGGGGGTGCTCGACCGGTATCCCTATGGCTGCACCGAACAGGTGACCTCGCAGGCGATGCCGCTGCTTTACCTTGGTGCGGTGGCACAGGCGGCGGGGCTGGGCACCGGGCCGCAGGTGGCCGAGCGGATCGACGCCGCGATCCGGCGCATCCTGACCCGGCAAAGCGCCAATGGCGCCTTTGGCCTGTGGCGTGCCGAGAGCGGTGATTTCTGGCTCGACGCCTATGCCTCGGACTTTCTCAGCCGGGCCCGGGCCGAAGGCTATGCCCTACCGGACCGCGCCTTTGCCATGGCGATGGACAACCTGCGCAATCGGTTGAACTATGCCCCCGATTTCGACGAAGGGGGCGAGGATATCGCTTATGCCCTGATGGTGCTGGCGCGCGAGGGCGCGGCGGCGATGGGCGATCTGCGCTATTACGCCGACGTCAAGGCGGATGCCTTTACCACGCCGCTGGGCGCGGCACAGCTGGGGTCGGCGCTGGCCATGTATGGCGACCAGACGCGGGCCGACGCGATGTTTGCCCGCGCCGCGCGCATGGTCGCGGGGCAGCGGCCTGAGGCACCCGTCTGGCGGGCCGATTACGGTACCAGCCTGCGCGATGCGGCGGGCCTGTTGACGCTGGCCGCCGAGGCGGGCAGTGCGGTGATCGACCGGGATTCCCTGATCAGCCGCATCAGCCAGCCTGCGGGTGAGATGTCGACCCAGGAAGCGGCCTGGAGCCTGCTTGCGGCGCAGGCCCTGGTGAAACAGCCCGAACAATCGGGCCTGCGGGTGAATGGCGCGGCGGTGGATGGGCCCTTTGTGCAGGTGCTTGCAGGGACCAGCGACGAGGTGCTCAACATCACCGCCGTCGATGGTGGCGCCACCGATATCACCCTGACCATGCTGGGTGTACCCGAGGTTCCGCTGCCCGCCGGTGGTACCGGCTACACCATCACCCGCGCCCGCTACACGATGGACGGGGCGCCCATCCAGCGCGACGCTTTCGCCATTGGCGAACGGTTCGTGACGGTGCTGACCGTGACCCCGTTCGAGGCCTCGGGCGGGCGGCTGATGGTGAACGATCCGCTGCCCGCAGGGTTCGAGATCGATAACCCCTCGCTGTTGCGTTCGGGCGATGTGCGGGCGCTGGACTGGCTGTCGCTGGACGAGGCCAGCCATACCGAGTTCCGCAGCGACCGCTTCCTGGCGGCGGTCGATCTGTACGGCACCCGGCCCGTCACGCTGGCCTATGTCACCCGCGCGGTGAGCCCGGGCGCGTTCCACCACCCGGCGGCCTCGGTCGAGGACATGTACCGCCCCCGCTATCGTGCCCGCACCGACACGGGCCGCATCCGTGTCGGGCAATGAGCGGGCGCGAGGCGGTGGCCACCGCCCATTGGCGGCGGCTGGATGGCGAAGGCTCCGACCGCTGCACCCTTTCGCGGGTGGCGCAGGGCTGGATCATGGTGGGCCACGCCCATTGGCGCGACGAGGGCTGTGATACCACGCTCAGCTATGACATCCGCTGCGCACCCGACTGGCGCAGCCTGTCGGCGGATGTGGCCGGAGAGCGTGGTGGTCGCCCCCTGTCGATGCGGATCGAGGCGACGCCGATGGGCTGGCGGATGGACGACGTGCTGCAACCGGGCACCGAGGATTGCAGCGATCTGGACCTCAGCTTTACCCCGGCGACCAACCTGATGCCGATACGGCGGCTGGGGGCCTTTGCGGGCGACGAGTTGCGCGTTGCCGCCGCCTGGCTTATGCCCGACCTGGATTGCGTGGCGCGGCTGGATCAGATCTATACCCGGTTGCCGGATGGTCGGGTGCATTATGCCTCGGCCGGGTTTGCGGCGGATCTCGACCTGCATGGCAGCGGTTTTACCACCCTTTATCCCGGGCTCTGGCAGGGTTGGGTCGATGATGCCTAGGCCTGCGCGCTGGCTGATGGTGCTGGCGCTGGTCCTGTGGGCGGGCGCGGCGCTGCGTGATGGGGCAAATCGCTGGATCGACGCCACCCAACTGCCGCCGGTCCTGACTGAAACGGGCGTCGAGATACGCGACCGCAACGGCGCCCTGCTGCGGGCCTATCAGGTCGGGGACGGCATCTGGCGGCTGGCGCCGGGTGCGGTGGATTCAGGCTTTACCCGCATGCTGATCCGTTACGAGGACAAGCGCTTTGCCGATCATGCCGGGGTCGATCCGCTGGCGATGCTGCGCGCCGCCGGGCAAGCGCTGTGGTATCGCCGCCCCGTCTCGGGCGGGTCGACCCTGACGATGCAGGTGGCGCGGCTGATCGAGGATGGTCCTACCGGGCGCTGGGCGGGCAAGCTGCGCCAGATCCGGGTGGCGCTGGCGTTGGAGAGGCGGCTGGACAAGCAGCGGATCCTGGCGCTCTACCTGACGCATGCGCCCTATGGCGGCAATCTCGAAGGCGTTCGCGCCGCCGCGCTGGCCTGGTTCGGCAAGGAGCCGCATCGCCTGACCCCGGCGCAATCGGCGCTGTTGGTAGCACTGCCGCAGGCGCCCGAGGCGCGCCGCCCCGACCGCCACCCGCGCGCGGCGCGGGCGGCTCGCGACCGGGTGTTGCATCGGATGTTGGCGCAGGGCGTGCTGAGCGGCGAGGCGATGCAGGCTGCGCTGGGCGAAGCAATTCCACAGGCACAGCGCCCCTTCCCGCTGTTGGCGCCGCATCTGGCCGACCGCCTGCGCGCGGCCGATCCGGCGGCGCGGCGTCACGACGTCACGCTGGATGCCGGTTTGCAATCTCGGTTCGAAGATTTGCTGGCCAAGGCGGCGCTGGAGGCCGGAGGGCGCCTGTCGGCGGCGCTGATGGTGGTCGATCACCGCAGCGGAGAGATCTTCGCCTCGGTCGGCTCGGCGGGCTACAGCGCCGAGCGGCAGGGTTTCGTTGACATGACCCGCGCATTGCGCTCGCCCGGCTCGACCCTGAAACCTTTTGTCTATGGTCTGGCCTTCGATCAGGGGCTGGCGCATCCCGATACCCTGATCCTGGACAGTCCGGTGATGTTCGGCCGCTATGCGCCGCGCAATTTCGACGGCGAATTCCGCGGAGAGTTGCGGGTGCGTGAGGCGTTGCAGCTGTCGCTGAACATCCCGGTGGTGCGGCTGACCGACGATCTGGGTCCCGTGCGGCTGATGGCGGCGCTGCGGCGGGGCGGTGCCACGCCGCGCCTGCCCGGCGGCACGCCGGGTCTGGCGATTGCGCTGGGCGGGGTCGGTCTGACGTTGCAGGATCTGGTCCAACTCTATGCCGGTTTGGCGCAGGGCGGGCAGGGGCCGCTGCTGCGCCATGCTCTGGGTGAGGCAGCCCAACCGGCGGGGCGGCTGTTTTCCCCGTCTGCTGCGTGGCAGGTGGGCGATATCCTTGCGGGACTGGCGCCACCACCCGGGGCGCGGCGTGGTGTGCTGGCCTATAAGACCGGCACCTCATATGGCCATCGCGATGCCTGGGCGGTGGGGTTCGACGGCGCCCATGTGATCGGCGTCTGGCTGGGCCGGGCCGATGGCACTCCGGTGCCGGGCGCCTTTGGCGGCGATCTGGCCGCGCCGGTCCTGTTCGAGGCGTTCGGGCGGCTGAAACCCGCCTTTGACCCGCTGCCGCCGCCACCGCCCGACACGCTGATCCTGCCCACGGCAGAATTGCCGCTGCCGCTGCAACGCTATCGTCCGAGGGGCGCGGTATTCGAGGTCGAGCCGGATGCGCCTCAGCTGCTGTTTCCGCCCGATGGTGCGGTGCTGACCACCGACGGCGGGCCGGTCACGGTCAAGCTGCGCGGCGGTCAGGCACCCTTTACCCTGTTGGCCAATGGCAGGCCGCTGGCCACAGGCATCTTTGTGCGCGAATTCGACGTCCCCTCGCCCGGCAGCGGGTTTGCCACGCTGATCGTACTGGATGCGCGGGGCCGGGCCAGCCGGGCAGAGCTGCGGCTGGAGTGAGGGCTGTTAGCGACGCCCTTCGCGCAGCCAGCCGGCTATGACAAAGCCCGAGGCCAGCAACAGCACCAGCCAGGCCGGGGCCAGCGGAGTCTGCCGCACGTCGCGGGTTTCATAGGCGCCGCGCGGGGTCAGGCCCAGCCAGCCGCGCCCGGCGGCGGGCCGCCCCTCGCGCACGTTGCGGATGGTGGGCAAGCCGTCCTCCAGCCGGAAGATACCACTCTTGAGCGGGGTGATCAGCGGCTCCATCAGGGCGGCGGTGGCGATGGTCGCCTCGAACTCGCGCGGGGCCGCCGGACCCAGGCCGATGACCGCGCTCTGATCGCCTTCGCGCAGCCGGTAAAGGCCGATCTCAGGTCCCTGATACAGCGCCTCGAACCGGCCCGGAGACACCTCCTCCATCGGCAGCACATCCTCACCGCCATCGGGGCGGGTGATCGTGACCGAGCCGACCGAAGTGTCCAGCGTCCGCCGGATGATCCGCATGGTCTGGCCCTGCGCCTCGGCCCAGAGCGCGTCTTCCTCCAGTTCGGGTTCCTTCATCATCCAATGCGCCAGGCGGCGCAGCAGCTCCAGCTGCGGGCCGCCGCCCTCGTAACCACGCCCCCAGAGCCAGGCGTGATCGGTGGCCAGCAGCGCCACCCGCCCCTCGCCCACCCGGTCGAGCACCAGCAGCGGCCGGCCCTCGACCCCGCTCATCAGCACATGGCCTGAATCCTGCGTGACCTCGATCTGACGCAGCCAGCGGCCCCATTCCCCGGCGCTGTCCAGTTGGGCGGTGACCGGGTGGCGGGCGCCCTCTTCGGTGACTTGTGCGCGATAGGCCTCTTCGATCACCCGGGCGGTGGGGCGCGCGGGCAGGACCGGCGACAAGGGCGTGCGGTAGATGCTGTCGGCGGTGGCGAAATCCGGCCCCGCCGCCACCAGAACGGCGCCGCCCCGGTTCACGTAATTGGCGACATTGTCCAGATAGATCGCCGGCAGGATGCCGCGCCGCTTGTAGCGGTCAAAGATGATCAGGTCGAAATCGTCGATCTTTTCCAGAAACAGCTCGCGGGTGGGAAAGGCGATCAGGCTCAGTTCATCCACTGGCACGCCGTCCTGTTTCTCGGGCGGGCGCAGGATGGTGAAATGTACCAGATCGACCGAACTGTCCGATTTGAGCAGGTTACGCCAGGTGCGTCCGCCCGGATGCGGCTGACCCGAAACCAGCAGCACCCGCAGACGGTCGCGCACGCCGTTCATCTGGATCAGCGCGGTGTTGTTGCGGTCGGTCAGCTCGCCCTCGGCCACGGGGACCGAGAACTGCACCACGTTGCGCCCGCCATGGGGCAGGGTGACCGGCAGTTCCAGGTCTTGGCCGACCGGCAGGGTCAGCCGCTCGGGCGGGCCGCCATCGACCGAGATCTGCAACTCGGCCAGCGCCCCCTGCCCGGCGGGCACCGCGCCGGAATCCTCGATCCTGAGGCTCAGGGTCACCGGCTCGCCGATGATGGCAAAGGCGGGGGCGTTGCGCACGATCAGGCGGCGGTCCCAGTCGGTCGCCCGGCCCGAAAGCAGCAGATGCATCGGCGCCGGCAGGGCGGGCGCGCGGTCCAGATCGTGCACCTGACCGTCCGACAGGGCGAGGATACCCGCGATCCGGGCGCGCGGCTCTTCGTTCAGCGCCTCGTTCAGCGCCGCCATCAGCTGGGTGCCGGTATCGCCCTCGCCATCGCCGACAATGATGCGGCGCAGCTCGGTATTGGGGCGGCTCTCGATGCTGGCGGCCAGTTGGTCGGCGGCGCTTGTGGTCTGGTCCGGTCGGTCGGACAGGCCCTGGCTGGCGCTCTGATCTTCGACCATCAGCACGATGTCGGAAAGGGGCGCGCGGTCTTCGACCTGCCAGACCGGACCGGCGAGCGCGGCCAGCAGCACCAGCGCCGCCAGCCCGCGCAGGGCCCAGCCCGACAGACCCCGCCACAGCGCCAATGCGATACCGGCCAGCGACAGGGCGGCCAGCGCGATCAGCAGCGGCAGCGGAACAAGCGGATCGAGCAGGAGGTCTCCGGTCATTGTCCCAACCTGTCAAGCAGCGCAGGCACATGGACCTGATCGGATTTGTAATTGCCGGTCAGCACATGCATGACCAGATTGACGCCAAAGCGATAGGCAAGCTCGCGTTGCCGCTCGCCACCATACCCGCGCCCCACCGGCAGCATGGCGCGGCCATTGTCATCGACCGCCCAGGCGGCGGCCCAATCGTTGCCGCCGATCACCACCGGAGTGACCCCGTCATTGAGATTACGAAAGGGCATGCCCTCGATCTGTTCGGCATCGAGCGGGGCGGCCTCGACCCAGATATCGGCGCTGGCGTGACGGCCAGGGAAATCCTGAAGCAGGTAGAATGTGCGGGTCAGCACATGATCGCCCGGCACCGGCTCCAGCGGTGGAATGTCCAAAGGCGCCGCCAGTTGTTGCAGCTTGCGCCCGTTCGGGCTGCTGGCGCCAAAGCGGGCGATATCGGCGTCGCGGGTGTCGAACAGGATCATGCCGCCCAGCCGCAGATAGGTGTTGAGCCGGGCATAGGCCGCATCCGAAGGCTGCGGCTGATCGGGGGTGACCGGCCAATAGAGCAGCGGGAAAAAGGCCAGCTCGTCGCGTTCGAGATCGACGCTGAACGGCGCTGCGGGTTCGACCGAGGTGCGAAAGAACAACGTGTCCGACAGGCCGCGCAGCCCGGCCAGCGCCAGGTCGTCCACAGCGCGATTGCCGGTCAGCACATGTGCGAGCACCATCTCGCGGGTGGCGTCGCGGGCGAACATGTCGGCCTCGGTCAGTTGCGCCTCGGCCACGGGGGCGTGCAGCAGCAGGGCCAGCAGGGCTGCGGCGCGGCCAAGCGGGCCGAGGCGGCCCGATAGGGCCAAGGAGGCCGCCACATCCAGCGCCAGCAACACCAGCGCCAACGACAGTAGCCAGCCGCCCAGCGGTTGCTCGGCCGCGATGCTCAGACCCAGCACCGGAACCGATGCGGGCCACGTCGCCGGGGTCAGCACGCTGTCGGCGCCCAAGACGTTGCGCGCCAGCCGGCGAGAGTCATTGGCATAGACACCCGGGCGCATCTCGGGCCCGATCGGTGCCGTGGCCAGGGCGGTGCCGTCGATGCCGGGCAGGTTGCCGGCATCGTCCAACTGCCCGAACCCGTCCATCACCCGCAGGGGGCTCCATACCGTGCCTTCCATGTTGATGGCATCGGCGCTCTTGGCGGCCGAGGAGACGGCCAGACGATCCAGCATCTCGACATAAAGGCCTGACAGCGGCAGGCTTGACCATTCCGCGTCGGCGGTGACATGGAACAGCACCACCTGTCCCAGCCCCAGTGCCTTGCGGGTGACCAGCGGTGTGCCGTCGCTGAGCGCGGCGATCACCCGATCGGCCAGATCGGGGTCGGGCTGGGCCATGACCTGGGTCGACACGGTGACATCGTCAGGAATCGTGAGCCCGTAAAAGGGCGAGGTATCACCAAAGGGAGCCAGCGTCTTGGCCTCGCCCCAGCTCATGGCGCCGCCGACGGTTCGGCCGCCGCTGCGCAGGCGGACCGGCAGCAGCGGATCGGCATTGTCGCGGCCGATATCGCTGGCCGCCATGCGGGGACCGGCAAAGCGGACCAGAATGCCGCCCTGTTCCACCCATTCGGTTAGCGCGCTTCGTTCCAGCGTGGCCAGTGTCACCACATCGGCCAGCACCACGATATCGGGATTGGCGGGCAGCACATCCAGCAGAGCGCCGTCGATGAAATCGGAATTGGGCGCCAGCACCTGAGTCAGGTAATGCAGCGGCGAGAGCAGCTCCAGCCCCTCGCGATCTTGCCGCCCGGCATAAAGCGCGACCTCGTGCCGGGCCAGGCTGTCATCGGTCAGCGCCACCGCGCCGGCGGCGCGCTGTCCTTCAAGCTCGAACCGGGTGATGCGCGCCCGCAATTCCGAGGGGAGCGCCAGCGCCAGCTGCGCCTCGGTCTCGCCACTGGCAAAGCGCGCCTCGCTGCGATTGAGTACCCGCACCGTTCCGGCGGGATCGGGGCCCAGCGCCAACACCGGCTGGATGCGCTCCTCGCCCGCCTCGGCCCGCAGCAGCGTCAGCTGCACCGCGCCATCGGCGAAACTGGCCGGGCGCAGACCCAGTACCGGGTTAGGCGATTGATAGACGGTGACCGCGCCGCGCGCGCCCAGCGTGTCGAGCAGTTCGGCCCGCCCCGCGTAGTCCAACCCGTCGCTGAGCCAGAGCGTGTCGAACCCGCCCGTCTGTGCCGCGATCGCCTGTGTGGCGGCGGCCAGTTCCGCCGCGCCCGGTTGCCAGGGCATCGGCGACAGGCCGGGCAGCCGGCTGCGCCAGGCGGCGGCGGATTGAAACACCAGATCCTCAGGCGCGCCCAGCCGCAGCACCGCAACCGGGCGGCTGGCCCGGCCCGCTTCGGTCAGCCGCGCCTCGAGCAGGTCGATCTGTTGCGTCCAGCGCGCCGCCCCGGCCCAGCTGGCCTCCATCACCATCAGCAGGGGCTGGTCGCCCTCGGCCTGTTGCCGGGGATTGAGGACCGGTCCGGCCAGGCCAAGGATCACCGCCGCCACCGCCAGGACCCGCAGCAAGAGCAGCCACCAGGGGGTTCTGTCAGACACGCTTTCGTCGTCTCGCAGGCCCAGAAGCAGGCTGACCGCCGGGAACAGCCGACGGATCGGCGCCGGTGGCACCGCGCGCAGGATCAGCCAGAGGATCGGCAATGCCACCAGCGCCAGCAGCAGCCAGGGCGCGGTAAAGCCGATGCCGCCCAGAACCGTCATCGCACTCTCCCATCCAGGGCGCGCCACAGCCACAACAGTGCCGATTGCGCGCTGTCGCCGGTGTGGTGCAGGCCCAGTTGCCAGCCGGTCGCTCGGGTCAGCGCCATCAACGCGTCGCGGCGCTCGGCCAGCCGAACCAGGTACCGCTCGCGCAGCTCTCCGGCCTTGAGGGTTTCATGGCGCAGCGTGCCGCCGACGCTTTCGAACAGGGTACGCCCGCGATAGGGAAAGCTTTCCTCGGCGGGGTCGAGCACCTGCATCAACACCCCGCGCACCCCCCGGTCGGCGGCCTTGGACAGGGCCAGCTCGACCTCTTTGAGATCACCCAGAAAGTCGGAAACAAACAGGGCGCGGGCGTGCGGGATCATGGCCCGGTGCTCGGGCGGGGCATAGTCGGCCTCGGCATCGCGTGACCAGGCCTCGGCCAGACGGTGCACCTGGGCATTGCCGCGGCGTGGCGGCAGGGTGGTGCCAGTCAGGCCGACCCGCTCGCCGCCCCGGACCAGCAGGATTGCCACCGCCAGCGCCAGCAGGCGGGCGCGGTCGGCCTTGGCCTCCAGCCGCTTGTCCGAACTGAAACGCATCGAGGCGCCCTGATCGACCCAGAGCATCACCGATTGCGCGATCTGCCATTCGCGCTCGCGCACATATTGCAGGTCGCCCCGGGCCGATCGGCGGTGGTCGATCATGCGGCGGCTGTCGCCCGGCTGGGCCGGGCGGTATTGCCAGAAATCATCGCCCAGCCCGGCGCGGCGGCGCCCGTGATCGCCCAACAGCACGGTGCCCGCCAGATACTCGGCCCGCGCCAGCAGCGGCGGCAGCGGGGCGGCGGCGGTCTCGGCGCGATGCCTGAGGGCGGGGGCAGCGCTCACGCGGCGGCCTCGGTCCGGGTCAGGCTGGCGGCGGTCTCGTCGATCAGGCCGGCCAGGGTGTCACCGCGCGCCCGGGCGGCAAAGTTCAGCGCCATCCTATGGCTGAGAACCGGGCGGGCCATGTCCAGAACATCCTCGGGGCTAGGGGCAAGCCGCCCTTGCAGCAGCGCCCGCGCCCGCACCGTCAGCATCAGCGCCTGCGCCGCGCGCGGACCGGGACCCCAGGCCACGGTGTCGCGCACACGGTCGCTGACCCCCGGCTCGTCCGGACGGAAGGCGCGCACCAGATCGAGGATCATCTCGACCACCGACTCGCCGACCGGCATCCGTCGCAGCAGCACCTGTGCGCCCAGCAGATCGGCCTGGCTCATCACCTGATGCGCCTCGGCCTCTTCGACACCGGTGGTGGCAAGCAGAATCTCGCGTTCGGTCGCGCGGTCGGGATAATCGACGTCGATCTGCACCAGGAACCGGTCCAGCTGGGCCTCGGGCAGGGGATAGGTGCCCTCCTGCTCGATCGGGTTCTGGGTCGCCAGCACGTGAAACGGGGTGCCCAGCGGGCGGTTCTCGCCCGCCACGGTGACCGTCTTTTCCTGCATCGCCTGCAATAGCGCCGACTGGGTGCGGGGGCTGGCGCGGTTGATTTCGTCCGCCATCAGAAGCTGGCAGAAGATAGGGCCGGGAATGAAGCGGAACCGGCGGCTGCCATCCTCGGCGGTGTCCAGCACTTCGGAGCCGAGAATATCGGCGGGCATCAGGTCGGGCGTGAACTGGATGCGGTTGCCATGCAGGCCCATGACAGTCGACAATGTTTCGACCAATCGGGTCTTTCCCAGGCCCGGCAGGCCGATCAGCAGAGCATGCCCACCGCACAAAAGCGCGGTCAGGGTCAGGTCCACCACCCGCTCCTGGCCAATGAACCGGCGGGTGATCGAGGCCCGCGCTTCTTGCAGCTTGATGCCAAGCGCGTCGATTTCCCCGATCAGGTCGGCAGGTTCGGACATGGTTTTCCCTCCGCGGCAACTATATGGGTATGAGTGTATCGCGCTGACAGCAAATGGCAAAAACAATGAGCGGACAAAAGCCTGTGAAACCTTCGGCGGACGGCCTTCTTGCCTCGGCCCGGGCGATTAAATCCAAGGGGCCGGCGCCCGTGCATCTGTGGAACCCGCCTTTCAACGGGGATATCGACATGCGCATCGCGCGGGACGGGACGTGGTTCTATCAGGGCACGCCGATCAACCGGCCCGCGATGGTGCGGCTGTTCTCGTCGATCCTGAAACGTGAAGAGGACCGGTTCTATCTGGTCACCCCGGTCGAAAAGGTCGGGATTCGCGTCGATGACGCGCCATTTGTCGCCGTGGATGTCGAGGTTGCGGGCCAGGGGCGCAAGCAGGTGCTGACCTTTACCACCCATGTGGGCGACAGCGCGGTGGCGGGGGAGGGCAATCCGATCCGGATGGCACAGGACCCCGCAACCGGGGAACCCGCGCCCTATGTTCATGTCCGCGCGGGGCTTGAGGCGCTGATCGACCGCAAGAGCTTCTATCGGCTGATGGATCTGGGTGAGATCGAGGACGGCTGGTTCGGCCTGTGGTCTTCGGGCAGCTTCTTTCCCCTGATGACGGTCGAGGAGCTGGAGCGCGGCTGACCCGCGCCTGCGTGGCGCTCAGGCGGTCTTGACGATCAGGAACACCCGCGCCGGTCCGTCGCCGGAGGCAGAGATCTTGTGTGGAATGTCGGCGGCATAGCGCGCGGTATCGCCCGGCCCCAGGTCCTGCGCGGCGGCGCCCGATGTCACACGTACCGCACCGTCAAGCACGGTCAGCTGTTCTCGGGTGCCACGCGCATGGGGTTGGCTGTTCAGCGTGCCGCCCGGTTTGAAGCTGATGTCATAGACCTCGTGCCCACCCGCGTCTTCGGGCGGGGACAGGATGCGGATGCGGCAACCCTGGCCCATATTGTCGATGCTGGGCACCTCGGAGGCGCGCAAGGTGTCGATACGGTCGGCGGCCTCGGCGGCCTCGAGCAGGCCCGCGAAATCGACCTGAAGCGCGCGCGTCAGGTTCCACAGCGTGGCGATGGTTGGGCTGCTTTCACCTCGTTCGATCTGGCTGACCATGGAGCGTGAGACGCCGCTGAGATTGGCCACCGCCTCGAGCGAGAGGCCCTGCGCGCGGCGCGCCTCTTTCAGGCGGGCGGGCAGGCGGTTCAGGATATCGTCGGAGTTTTCCGTCATGACGGAATCTCTGCGCCTGCGGTTGCGGATTGTCAATGCGGTGGTGAGGTCGTAAGGAATGTAATGTTATTACATTACATGATAAACTATGCGCCGAAACACCAACTCTTCACTTCGCCGCCGCCGGGCGGCTCCGATGCACCGCTTCGACAGCTTGCCCCCCGAGCTGCGCTGCTGGTTGCGCAAGGCTGCGCTTTGCTGGTCGGTCCGATCGGCCGAGCGGGTCTGGGCCAAAGCATTGGCCCGTCATGGCGGCGACATCGAAGCTGCCCTGCACCGCCTGGACGAGATCGAGCGGCGCCTGCTGGAAAAGGACGCCCCGCGCCAGTGGGGGCATGGCTATCCTGGTCCGTGAACCGGCCCTGCGGACGCGACAATATGACGACACGTCTCAGGCGACAAACCATGCTGCGGGTGCATAATGGGCGAAACCCTGAGGAGGATGACATGACCGATATCGTGATTCTGGACGGTGCCCGCACCGCCATAGGCACTTTTGGCGGGGCGCTGGCCTCGACCGCGCCCATCGACCTGGCCACCGTGGTGACCGAGGCGGCGCTGGAACGTTCGGGCGTCGAAGGCGGCCAGATCGGCCATGTGGTGTTCGGCCATGTGATCAATACCGAACCCCGCGACATGTATCTGAGCCGCGTTGCCGCCATGCAGGCGGGCATCCCGAACGGCACCCCCGCGATGAACGTGAACCGCCTGTGCGGCTCGGGTGCGCAGGCCATCGTCTCGGCGGTGCAATCGCTGATGCTGGGGGATGCCGAATTCGCGGTGGCCGGTGGTGCCGAAAGCATGTCGCGCAGCCCGTTCATCATGACCCAGGCCCGCTGGGGCGCCAAGATGGGCGATGTCAAATCGCTCGACATGATGCTGGGCGCGTTGAATTGCCCGTTTGGCACCGGGCACATGGGTGTGACCGCCGAAAATGTCGCCGACGAGCACCAGATCAGCCGTGAACAGATGGACCAGTTCGCCATGACCTCGCAGGAACGCGCGGCGGCGGCCATCGCGGCGGGGCACTTCGACGGCCAGATCACGCCCGTACAGGTCAAGGTCAAGCGCGACATGGTCGATTTCAAGGTCGACGAGCACCCCAAGGCAACCTCGGTCGAGGTACTGGCCGGGCTGAAGCCGGTGTTCAAGAAGGATGGCCGGGTGACAGCAGGTAACGCCAGCGGCATCAACGATGGTGCGGCGGCGATGGTGCTGGCCACGGCGGATGCGGCCGAAAAGGCCGGGCTGAAGCCCAAGGCGCGCATTCTGGGTTATGCCCATGCCGGCGTGCGCCCCGAGGTGATGGGGATCGGCCCGGTTCCCGCGGTGCAGAATCTGTTGGCGCGTACCGGGCTGAGCATCGGCGATTTCGACGTGATCGAAAGCAACGAGGCCTTTGCCGCGCAGGCACTGGCGGTGAACAAGGAGCTGGGCCTGGATGCGGCCAAGGTGAATCCCAATGGCGGCGCGATTGCCCTTGGCCACCCGGTCGGCGCAACCGGTGCGATCATCACGCTGAAAACGCTTTATGAACTGGAGCGCACCGGCGGATCCAAGGGTCTGATCACCATGTGCATCGGTGGCGGACAGGGCATCGCCATCGCCATCGAGCTGCTCTGAGCCGAGAGGCTGGGGGCGCTGCCCCCAGACCCCCGGAGTATTTCAGACCAGAAAGAAGCAGGGGCGCGATCAGCCGGTCGCGTCCCTGTTGCGTTTGCGGGCCAGTTTGGCGGCCAGGTTCGGGCCGATGCCGGGGCGGGACCAGGGGCATTCGGCGATGCAGATGGCGCAGCCGTGGGTCTGGTTGAAGAAGGGCAGGCATTTGTCAAAATCGACATACCACTTGCGGGCGCCGCGCACGGTCTGCTTTTGAGCAAACAGCGCCTCGGGCGGGCAGGCGTCCTGACAGATGTGGCAGTTCTGGCAGAAACCGTCGATGCCGTGATCCTGCGCCGGCGTCGGGGCAAAAGGCGCATCGCTCAGCACCGCCGACAGGCGAAACGAGGCACCAAGGTCCGGGTTGATGATGGACCCGTGCTTGCCCAGCTCGCCAAAGCCGCAGGCCAGCGCCGGCGGGATCATCGCCAATGCGCCGGTCATCGGGCCGGTCAAAGGCTCGGCCTGCCAACCCTGCTGGCGCAGCCATCCGGCGATGGTCTTGGCGGCCTGGGCGGCGCGGGTGTATTGGGTCATCACCTCAAGCCCGGCGCTTGGCTTGGGCGCGGTGGCGATGACGTTGTAGTCATGGGCCACGCCGATCATGATGACGCGGGATTGAGGAATCTCGTGGCCTTCGAAGACCCAGTCGGGGTTCATTTCGGCGACCCCGGTCAGATCGCATAAGCCGCTGTCCACGAATTGGGTCAGCGCGGCAGTCCAGTCCGCGGGGTCGCGAATGACGACGGTGTCGGCCAGTAAAGGCAGGGGTGCGTCCAGTACCGCCTGGCGGGCAGCGCGTCTGCTGGCAAAGTCAGGTTCTTTCGCAGATTGCCGGTAGAAATAGCGTTGCAGGGATCCATGCGGGATGTCGTCCGGATCGGGCGCCCAATAGACCATGCGCGGGCGGCGAAACGCTGTTTCGCCCAGCCCGTTGATGTCATTGCCGCTGACCCCGGGCGCAAGGGCTGCCTGTTCGGGATCGGGCACGAAGGGGCGATGTGGATTGGTGCGAGCCATGGGCGCAGCCTAGCACGAAGGCGGCGCCTGTCACCGGTTCAGATGAAAAGGCTCGCCAGCAGAACCACACCGCCACCGATCAGCGCGCCACCCAGGGCGGGCCAGAACGCCGCGCTGCGGCCCGGTTTCTCGACCAGACCCGGTTGCGACTGCGCCACCAGCGCCCGTTCGACCAGATCGGGCAGCCGCGGGCCGAAGCGGGCCACCACCAGCGCCGTCTTGCCCAGATCGGCCAGCACCGCGCGCGGGCCGATGGACTGCTTGATATAATCCTCGACCACCGGGCGGGCGACCTGCCAGATGTTGATATGTGGATCAAGCGAGCGGGCCACGCCCTCGACCACCACCATGGTGCGTTGCAGCAGGATCAGCTCGGTCCGGGTCTCCATGCCAAAGCGTTCGGTGACCTCGAACAGATAGCTCAGCAGCCGGCCCATCGAGATATGGGTCGCATCCATGCCAAAGATCGGCTCACCGACGGCACGCAGGGCGCGGGCAAACTCGTCGACATCCTGGGTGGCGGGCACGTAACCGGCCTCGAAATGTACCTCGGCCACGCGCTTGTAATCGCGGCGGATGAAGCCGAAGAGAATCTCGGCATAGACCCGGCGGGTATATTCGTCGATATGGCCCATGATGCCGAAGTCATAGGCGATGATATCGCCATCGGCGGCGACCTTCAGGTTGCCCTGATGCATGTCGGCATGGAAAAAGCCATCGCGCAGCGCGTGCAGCAGGAACAGGCGCAGCACCCGTTCGCCCAGATCGCGCCGGTTGTGCCCGGCAGCGTCCAGCGCGGCATTGTCGCCCAGCGGCACGCCATCGGCCCAGCCCAGCGTCATTACCCGCCGCGCCGACAGCGACCAGCGCACCGGCGGCAGGCGGAACCCGGCATCCTCCTTGGTATTGTCGGCGAATTCCGAAGCGGCCGCACTTTCCAGCCGCAGGTCAAGCTCGCCGCGCACCACGCCGTCGAAATGCTCGATCACCTCCATCGGACGCAGGCGGCGGGCACCGGGGGCAAACAGGTCGACGATGCGGGCGGCGAAATAGAACGCGTCCACATCCTTGCGAAAGGCACGCTCGATGCCGGGGCGCAGCACCTTGACCGCCACATCTTCGCCGCTGTCGGCCAGACGCGCCCGGTGTACCTGGGCGATCGAGGCGGCGGCGATCGGCTCGCTGAACTCGCTGAACATCTCGGGCAGCGGGCGGCCCAGCTCCTTTTCCACCTCGCGCATGGCAACGGCGCGGGGAAAGGGTGGCAGCTGGTCCTGCAACACGCGCAGCTGGTCGGCCAGATCCTGGCCCACAACGTCGGGCCGGGTCGAAAGCACCTGACCGAACTTGATATAGGCCGGTCCCATCGCCATCAGCGCGCGGGTGGCGGGCGGCAGGCTGGGGTCGCCCTTGAAACCCAGCCACTGGAACGGCTTGCCCAGCGCGCGGGCCAGAATGCGCAGCGGGCGCGGCGCGTCAAACGCATCCAGCACCGCAGCCATGGCGCCGTTGCGCTCCAGCGTGGCGCCCGTGCGGATCAGGCGGATGATATTGTGGGGGCCGCGCATGGATCAGATCTTCCAGCCGGAATGCAGCGCGGCGATGCCCATGCTCAGGTTGCGGTATTTGGCATTGCCAAAGCCCGCCGCCTGGACCATGCCCAGGAACGTTTCCTGATTGGGGAAGTTGCGGATCGATTCCACCAGATACTGATAGCTGGCGCTGTCATTGGCGATCAGCTGGCCCATGCGCGGGATCACGTTGAAACTGTAAAGATCATAGAGCTTTTGCAGCCCGTCATTAGGCAATTGGCTGAACTCGAGCACCATCAGGCGGCCACCGGGGCGCAGCACGCGGTAGGCTTCGTTCAGGGCCTCTTGCGGGCGGGTCACGTTCCGGATGCCGAAAGAGATTGTGTAGACGTCGAACGTGTTATCCTCGAACGGCAGCGCCATGGCGTCGCCCACCACCCAGTCGAGACTGTCGGCCATACGCTCGGCCTCGGCCCGCTTGCGGCCTTCGACCAGCATCGGCTCGGTCAGGTCCAGAACGGTGGCATGGCCATGGCCCGCGCGTTTCAGGAACCGGAACGAGATATCGCCGGTCCCCCCCGCCACATCCAGCAGGCGCTGGCCCGGGCGCGGCGCCAGCCAATCCATCATCGCGTCTTTCCAGACCCGGTGGATGCCCATCGACATCACATCGTTCATGACATCGTATTTCGAGGCGACCGACCCGAACACGCCCTGCACCCGGCCCGCCTTTTCATGCTCGGGCACGGTTTCAAAGCCGAAATGGGTGGTCTTGTCGGATCTGTCGGACATGGGTCTTGCCGTTCCTCGCATTTCGCCCCTGTTATAGGGTGCTGAGACCGGGGCACAATGCGGCCCTTTGGATGAGGAGCGTCTAATGCCTGAATTGCCCGAGGTCGAGACCGTGCGGCGCGGATTGGCCCCCGCGATGGAGGGGGCGGTGATCGCGCGGGCCGAAGTCAATCGGCCCGACCTGCGCTGGCCTTTCCCCGATCGCATGGCCGAGCGGCTGACAGGCCAGCGGGTCGAACGGCTGCGGCGGCGGTCGAAATACATCCTGGCCGATCTGTCGGGGGGCGAGACGCTGTTGATCCATCTGGGCATGTCGGGGCGGATGACCGTGTCGGGTGACCCGCTGGGGCAGTTCGTGCATGACCACCCGGCGGCGCAGAAACATGACCATGTGGTGTTTCACATGGACAACGGCGCCCGCATCACCTTCAACGACCCGCGCCGGTTCGGTGCGATGGACCTGATGGCCACCGCAACCGCGGATGAACACAAGCTGTTGATGGTGCTGGGCCCCGAGCCGCTGGGCAACGATTTTCACGAGGATTACCTGGTTGCCGCCCTCAAGGGCCGCAACACGCCGGTGAAATCTGCGCTGCTGGATCAGGGAATCGTGGCGGGGCTGGGCAATATCTATGTCTGCGAGGCGCTGTTCCGGGCCGGGGTGTCGCCGCGTCGCAAGGCGGGACAGATCGCCGCCGCGCGGGTCTCTGCGCTGGTTCCGATCATTCGCCAGGTCCTGTCCGAGGCGATCGAGGCGGGTGGATCCTCGCTCAAGGATTTCCGCCAAGCCGATGGAGAACTTGGGTATTTTCAGCACAGCTTCGATGTCTACGGGCGCGAGGGGGAACCCTGCCGCCGCGCGGGCTGTGACGGCACGGTGCAGAGAATCACCCAGTCCGGACGCTCATCCTTCTATTGCGCGCAATGCCAAAGATAACTTGAACCAGTTTTCGCCCGTGATAAGGAATCGTCCCGAAACGGAACAACCGAGAGCGAAAGCCCCATGGCCTTTGAGACGATCATCGTCGAAGTTGAAGACCACGTAGCCCTGATCAGGCTGAACCGTCCCGATGCGCTCAATGCGCTCAACACCCAGTTGCTGGGCGAGTTGTGTACCGCGCTGGAAGAGGCCGACGGCAATGACAAGGTGCGCTGCATCGTCATCACCGGCAGCGACAAGGCATTTGCCGCCGGGGCCGATATCCGCGAGATGTCCCAAAAGACCTATGTCGAGGTGTATAGCGAGAACCTGTTCGCGGCCGCCAACGACCGTGTCAGCGCCATCCGCAAGCCGATCATCGCCGCAGTGGCGGGCTATGCGCTGGGCGGTGGCTGTGAACTGGCGATGCTGTGCGATTTCATCATCGCGGCGGACACCGCAAAGTTCGGCCAGCCCGAGATCAACCTGGGCGTGATCGCCGGTATCGGCGGCACCCAGCGTCTGACCCGGCTGGTGGGCAAGTCCAAGTCGATGGACCTGAACCTGACCGGGCGGTTCATGGATGCCGAAGAGGCCGAGCGCGCCGGGCTGGTCAGCCGCGTGGTTCCGGCCAAGAAGCTGGTCGAAGAGGCGCTGAGCGCAGCCCAGAAGATCGCCGAGAAATCGATGATCTCGGCCTATGCGGTCAAGGAGGCGGTCAACCGCTCTTACGAGACCACGCTGAGCGAGGGGCTGCTGTTCGAGCGCCGGGTGTTCCATTCGATGTTCGCCACCGAAGATCAGAAGGAAGGCATGGCCGCTTTCCTCGAGAAGCGGGCGGCACAGTTCCGCGACAAGTGACGTCGCGTCAGGGAATCAGTGCGGCAGGCGGGCCTTGGCCCGCCTGTTTGCGTTTCGGCGGATGGGGGCTTGGCTTTTGCCGCCGATTTCGCTACATGCCGCGGTCATACATGCGCGTGGGGCCCGCTCTGGCTAGAATCACACCGGTGAGACTGATCCGGGAGAGGGGCGTCATTGCGTGACATGAACAGAACCGAACCCGAGTAAAGGTCAGAAAACATGGCAAATTCGCCCCAGGCAGCAAAGCGCGCCCGCCAGAACGAAAAGCGTTTCGCAATCAACAAAGCCCGCCGTTCGCGGATCCGCACCTTCCTGCGCAAAGTCGAAGAGGCCATCGCCTCGGGCGACAAGGACGCGGCAACCGCAGCTCTGCGCGCGGCGCAACCCGAACTGATGCGTGGCGTCAGCAAGGGCGTGTTCCACAAGAACACCGCATCCCGGAAAATGTCCCGCCTGTCGTCGCGCGTCAAAGCGCTGGGCTAAGACGGACCCGAATCCCTAAAAGGGGTTTTGCAAAAAGGCGTTGCGTCTGCAGCGCCTTTTTTCGTGTCTGTTGCAGCAAGGCCCCGGTGCCGCAACCGCGAGAGATTCTTTGCAGGTGAATCCCGAGTCAACATCATAGTTTCGTTGCCGCTCCGCAGACCGACTTGCTACCACTGTTCCAGCGATTCACTCGCTTGGGGGGACAGGCATCCTTCACAGCGGTCCGACGGGCATCGGGCCAAGTGAAAGGAAGGCGAAAGCGGACGTTTTGCCATCGCTTTCGATTTCTGTGGGACCGGGCTGCTCGGGCTTCCACCCTGTCTATTTGAGTGTGTTTTGTTTTTGTAACAGGTTTTCATGTCGTGCCCTGACAGGGCAGGTGTGACCTGTTGCCGAAGCATGACCGTTGTCTGTCTGGCAGCTTGCACCCGTCAGGGGCTGCAAGGTCTGTCATGCACCTTGTGAGTGGATCGAGGCCTGCCACTGGCCAACAAACTGATGGGTAATAAGGCCGAAATCGGCCAGATAACGGGACGCGTGAGGCGCTGGATGACACAAGAAAAATGGGGACTGCTATGTCAGAAATTGCTCAAGACGGTGGGGCAGAACAATTTCACGACCTGGATCGAGCCGCTTGAGTTTCAGGCTCTTGAGAATGGGGTCGCGGTCTTTACGGTTCCGACCAATTTCATGGGGAACTATGTCAGCCAGAACTTCTCGGACCTGATCCTCTATGAATTGAACAATGCCGGAGAGGCGGTTCAGAGACTCGCCTTTCGGGTGGCTGCGAATTCTCCCATGCGGCCAGCCCGCGCGGCCAGACCCGCTGCCGCTGCCGCTGCCGCTGCCGCGGCGGTGGAGGCGCCGCAAGTCTCGGCCCCGCGTGCGACCGATACAAGCGACGTGCTGGACGGCCTCCAGGCGGCGCCGCTGGACCCGCGCTTTACCTTTGACAGTTTTGTCGTGGGCAAACCCAACGAGCTGGCCCATGCCGCTGCGCGTCGGGTGTCCGAGGGAGGGCCGGTCACCTTCAATCCACTGGTCCTTTATGGTGGCGTCGGTCTGGGTAAGACCCACCTGATGCATGCCATCGCCTGGGAATTGAAGGTCAAGCGCCCCGAGCTGAACGTGCTTTACCTGTCGGCGGAACAGTTCATGTACCGGTTCGTGCAGGCGCTGCGCGAGCGCCGGATGATGGATTTCAAGCATCTGTTCCGCTCGGTCGATGTGCTGATGGTGGATGATGTGCAGTTCATCGCCGGCAAGGACAGCACCCAGGAAGAGTTCTTTCACACCTTCAATGCGCTGGTGGACCAGAACAAGCAGATCATCATTTCGGCCGACCGCGCGCCGGGCGAGATCAAGGATCTCGAGGACCGGGTGAAATCGCGCCTGCAATGCGGTCTGGTGGTGGATCTGCATCCCACCGATTACGAACTGCGCCTGGGTATCCTGCAAACCAAGGTGCAGATGTACCGCACCACCTATCCCGATCTGGTCATCGCGGATGGGGTGCTGGAATTCCTGGCGCATCGGATCTCGACCAATGTGCGCGTGCTTGAAGGGGCGCTGACCCGTCTCTTTGCCTTTGCCTCGCTGGTCGGGCGCGAGATCGACATGGAACTGACCCAGGATTGCCTGGCCGATGTCCTGCGCGCCTCGGAGCGCAAGATCACGGTCGAGGAGATCCAGCGCAAGGTTTCGGATTACTACAACATCCGCCTGAGCGATATCATCGGTCCGAAACGTCTGCGTTCCTACGCGCGGCCGCGGCAGGTGGCGATGTATCTGTGCAAGCAGCTGACCAGCCGGTCGCTGCCTGAGATTGGGCGACGGTTCGGCGGGCGTGACCACACCACGGTGATGCATGGGGTCAAGCGGATCGAAGAACTGAAGCTGACTGACGGCCAGATTGCCGAAGATGTCGAAATGCTGCGCCGCGCGCTGGAGGCGTGAGGCCAGGCGGGGTGGCCGGAAGGCCATCCCGCGTTTTTCGGTGCGCTCATCGGCCCTGGCGGGCCTCTTCGCGAGGAAAGCCCGCAGGGCTTGAGGAGCGCGAGCCGACTTCCCGGATTGCAACCATGCCATAATCGCGTCTCATCTGGGGACGCCCCCTTGACGCTGTTGGCGTTAGGCCCGAGAAAACCAAAAAAGCCTTGTGTCGAAGGGGGAACCCGCTAGTTTGCCCTTCCCGGCCCATTCGGAGGATGAAGGGACATGAAGATCAGCATCGAACGCGGCGCCCTGCTCAAGGCTGTTGCGCAAGCGCAATCCGTTGTCGAGCGCCGGAACACGATCCCGATCCTCGCCAATGTGCTGATCGAGGCCGAGGGCGAAGGCGCGCAATTCCGCGCCACCGACCTGGATATCGAAGTGGTCGACAAGGCGCCCGCGATGATCGAGCGGGCAGGTGCCACCACGGTATCGGCCACCACGCTGCACGAGATCGTGCGCAAGCTGCCGGACGGCGCGCTGGTCACCCTGACGGCGGATGCGGCGGCCGGGCGGTTGACGGTCGAGGCCGGGCGCTCGAACTTCTCGCTGGCCACCCTCCCGCGCGAGGATTTTCCGGTCATGGCTTCGTCGGAATATCAGTCGAATTTCACCGCCAATGCCGCGGTTCTGCGGCGTCTGTTCGACAAGTCGAAATTCGCCATCTCGACCGAAGAGACCCGCTATTACCTGAACGGTGTCTACATGCATGTGGCCGATGGCGATGGCGGCAAGGTTCTGCGCTGCGTGGCTACCGATGGTCACCGTCTGGCCCGGATCGACGCGGACCTGCCGGCGGGGGCCACCGATATGCCAGGCGTGATCGTGCCCCGCAAGACCGTGGGTGAGCTGCGCAAGCTGCTAGACGATGACGAGATGGATATCGCGGTGTCAGTGAGCGAGACCAAGGTCCGCTTTGCCACGCCCGATATCACGCTTACCTCAAAGGTAATCGACGGCACCTTCCCCGATTATACCCGCGTGATCCCGCAGGCGAATACACGGCGGCTCGAGGTGGATGCCTCGGAATTCGCCAAGGCGGTGGACCGGGTCGCCACCGTCAGCTCGGAGCGCTCGCGCGCGGTCAAGCTGCAGCTGGACGAGGACAAGCTGGTCCTGTCGGTCAATGCACCCGACAGCGGAGCCGCCGAAGAGGAACTGGCCGTCGCCTATAGCGATGAACGGCTGGAGATCGGGTTCAATGCGAAATATCTGCTGGAGATTGCCAGCCAGGTGGATCGCGAAAACGCGGTGTTCCTGTTCAACTCTTCGGGGGATCCGACCCTGATGCGCGAAGGCAATGATCAGAGCGCGGTCTACGTGGTCATGCCGATGCGCGTCTGATCGCGCTGACGCGCGATGCCTCCGGCGGAGGTATTTTCGAACAGAAGAAGGGAGGGGTCATGGCACTGGCCCTGACCGCAATCACGATCTCGCATTTCCGGTCGCACCGGTTGCTGCGGCTCAGCCTGGACGAGCGGCCCGTGGCAATCCATGGGCCCAACGGGGCGGGCAAGACCAACATCCTTGAGGCGGTCTCGATGTTCTCGCCGGGGCGTGGCATGCGCCGGGCCAGCGCGGCCGAGATGACCCGGCGCCCCGAGGTGCTGGGTTGGAAGCTGAGCGCCGAGCTTGTCGCGGGGCATCAACGCCACGAGATCGAAACCTGGTCCGAGGGCGGCGCGGCGCGGCAGGTGCGGATCGACGACAAGGCGGCCAGCCAGGTGGCGCTGGGGCGGTTGGTGCGGATGGTCTGGCTGGTACCCTCGATGGACCGGCTGTGGATCGAGGGGCCCGAGGGGCGGCGGCGGTTTCTCGACCGGATGACCATGAGTTTCGAGCCCGATCATGCCGAGGCGGTTCTGGTCTATGAAAAGGCCATGCGCGAGCGCAACCGCCTGCTGCGCGAACAGGTGCGCGATGCCCATTGGTATCTGGCACTGGAAACCCAGATGGCAGCCGCGGGACACCGGATTCATGCCGCGCGCCAGAGCACCCTGACCGCGCTGGCCGCTGCACAGACCCAGGCCGAAACCAGCTTTCCCACCGCCGAGCTGGAGTTGATCCAGACCGAGGGCGCCCTGCCCGAAAGCGAGGGTGACCTGCGCGAGGCGCTGGCCGAGAGCCGGTTTCGCGATCTGGCCGCGGGGCGGACATTGGTGGGGCCGCATCGCAGCGACCTGTACGGTGTCTATGCCGCCAAGGGCGTGCCCGCCAGCGACTGTTCGACCGGTGAGCAGAAGGCGTTGCTGGTCTCGCTGATCCTGGCCAATGCGCGCGCGCTGGCCCGACAGGTGGGGGCGCCGCCGGTGCTGCTTTTGGACGAGATCGCGGCGCATCTGGATGCGGGGCGCCGCGCGGCGCTTTATGACGAGATCTGTGCGCTGGGCGCGCAGGCCTGGATGACGGGCACCGGGCCTGAACTGTTTTCCGAACTCGGTGCTCGGGCGCAAACCATCGCCCTGTGCGAGCGCGATGGTCAATCAGAGGTGGTAGAAACATGACCCTGTCGGCGGTTGATCTGGCGCTATATGCCGGGGCGGTTTTTGTGCTGTTCCTGACGCCGGGGCCAGTCTGGCTGGCGCTGACGGCGCGCACTCTGTCTGGTGGGTTTCAGGCTGCCTGGCCGCTAACGCTGGGCGTGGTGGTGGGCGACAGCCTGTGGCCGGTTCTGGCAGTTCTGGGTATCGGCTGGATCACGGCTGCCTCGACCCAGATCGCGCTGGCGCTCAAGGTGGTTGCGGTGCTGGTCTTTGTCACTTTGGGGATCGTCACGATCCGAAACGCCGACCGCACCATCGCCAGTGACAGCCGGTTGACCCGGCCCGGTATCTGGGCCGGGTTTCTGGCGGGGCTGGTGGTGATCCTGGGCAATCCCAAGGCGGTGTTGTTCTATATGGGGATCTTGCCGGGTTTCTTCGATCTATCCGATATCACCACCATCGACCTTGTCGCCATCGTGGCCGTGTCGCAGGTGGTACCGCTGGTGGGCAATCTGATGCTGGCCGCCTTTGTCGATCGGGTGCGGCGGGTGCTGAGTTCGCCCCGCGCGCTCAGGCGGATGAACCTGACGGCGGGTGGTATGTTGATCGTGGTCGGGTTGATCCTGCCCTTTACGTGATCAGCCAGGCGGCCAGAAAGGGATAGAGCGCCCCGGCTGGTGTGCCGGTGGCCTGACCGCCCTGACAGAAGCGGATCGCAATGATCTGGTTGAGGAAGGCCTGAATGCCCTCGGCCAACAGGGCCGGGGGATGATCGCCGCGAACGGTGCCCGCCGCCTGCATGCCCGCGATCCAACCCGCCCAAAGGTCGATCTGACGGTAGAACCCATCGGCCACAACCTCGTTCCGTTCGGCCCCGGTAGAACCGGAATAGCGCAGAAGCAGATCAAAGATCACCCGATCACTGGCGATGAAGTCCAGCAGCGGCGCCAAACGATGCATCAGCTGCGGCAGGTCATCGGGGGGTCCTGCGGTCTCCATACCGTCGATCAGTCGCATCACCTCGGCACCGATCAGGACAGCCAGCAAGCCATCCTTGTCGGTGAAATGGGAAAACAGTGTGCCCTTGGCGACGCCAGCGGCCTCGACCACATCCTCGACCCGCAGCCCGGCATATCCCTGCGCCTCGACCAGCCGAGCGGCCTCGGCCAACAGGCGGGCGCGGGTTTCCAGGCGGCGTTTCTGCGGCGGCCGGGTCATGGCTGTCCTTTCAATAAAATGACCGTGGTCAAAAATATATATTGACCACGGTCAATTATGCCATATGTAAATTGACCAAGGTCACTTTTGCAGAGGGTATGCGCAAATGTCCACACGGAAAATCATCGTTCTCAACGGCCACCCGGGCCAGATGTCGCTGTCGAAATCGCTGAGCGAAGCCTATGCAGGCGCGGCCCGCGAAAGCGGCCATCAGGTGCGCTATCACGATCTGTCCCAGATGCGGTTCGACATGGATTACGGAGAGGGCGGCTATAAGAACACCAAACCGCTGGAGCCCGAGTTGGAGGCGTTTCTGGCCGATCTTGAATGGGCAGAACACGTGGTTCTGGCCACACCGCTCTGGTGGGGTGCGATCCCGGCCAAGCTGAAGGGGCTGTTCGATCGTGCGCTGCTGCCGGGACGGGCCTTTGACAGCCGCAACACCAATTTCCTGGGCCTTCCGGCGCCGTTGCTCAAGGGGCGCACGGCGCGGGTGCTGATGACGTCGGACACCCCGGCGATGCTGTTGGGGCTGTTTTACTCGAACGCCATCAAGAAGGTTCTGGCCCGTCAGATCCTGGGTTTCGTCGGGATCAAGCCGGCCCGCTTCTCGACATTTGCCCCCGCCACCGGCGCCGAGGGCGACCGGGTCCGGAAATGGCTGCGCAAGGCGGCGCAGATGGGCGCGAAAGCGGCCTGAAACAATTGCTGAAAATCAGGCCCGGGCCGTGACATTCCCCTGCGGGTTTCGTATAAAATCACAAAAATACGAAGGAAGGCGCGAATGTCCGAAATCGAGCAACCCGGAAATGAGTACGGTGCCGATTCTATCAAAGTTCTCAAGGGCTTGGAGGCCGTGCGCAAGCGGCCCGGGATGTATATCGGCGATACCGACGATGGTTCGGGCCTGCATCACATGGTGTATGAGGTCGTCGATAACGGGATCGACGAGGCGCTTGCGGGCCATGCCGACCATGTAACGGTGAAAATTCACGCCGACAGCAGCGTTTCCGTCGCCGATAACGGCCGTGGGATTCCGGTGGATATCCACGCCGAAGAGGGGGTCTCGGCCGCCGAGGTGATCATGACCCAGCTGCACGCGGGCGGCAAGTTCGACAGCAATTCCTACAAGGTGTCGGGCGGTCTGCATGGGGTCGGGGTGTCGGTGGTGAACGCGCTCAGCGACTGGCTGGAGCTGCGCATCTGGCGCCACGGCAAGGAGCATGTCGCCCGGTTCGAGCGTGGCGATACGGTCGAGCATCTGCGCGTCGTAGGAGAGTGCGGCGACCGCACCGGGACCGAGGTGCGATTCCTGGCCTCGACAACCACATTCTCGAACCTGGACTATGTGTTCGAGACGCTGGAAAAGCGCCTGCGTGAACTGGCCTTCCTGAATTCGGGCGTGCGCATCATCCTGATCGACGAGCGCCCGGCCGAGCGGATCGAGACCGAGCTGTTCTATGAGGGCGGCGTGCGCGAATTCGTCAAATACCTGGACCGGTCCAAATCTCCGGTCATGCCCGCCCCGATCTATTTCAAGGGCGAGCGCGACGATATCGGCGTCGAGATCGCGATGTGGTGGAACGACAGCTATCACGAGACGGTGCTGCCCTTTACCAACAACATCCCGCAGCGCGACGGCGGCACCCATGTGGCGGGCTTTCGCGGCGCGCTGACCCGGACCATCAACAACTATGCCCAATCGAGCGGCATCGCGAAGCGGGAAAAGATCAACTTCACAGGCGATGACGCACGCGAGGGGCTGACTTGTGTCCTGTCGGTGAAGGTACCCGATCCGAAATTCTCATCCCAGACCAAGGACAAGCTGGTCTCCTCCGAGGTGCGCCCGGCGGTCGAGAACCTGGTGAACGAGAAACTGGCCGAGTGGTTCGAAGAGAACCCCAACGTGGCCAAGCAGATCGTCGGCAAGATCATCGAAGCCGCACTGGCCCGCGAGGCCGCCCGCAAGGCGCGTGAACTGACCCGGCGCAAGACGGCGATGGATGTCAATTACCTGGCCGGCAAGCTCAAGGATTGTTCTGAAAAGGACCCGTCCAAGACCGAGGTGTTCCTGGTCGAGGGTGACAGCGCCGGTGGTTCGGCGCAGACCGGGCGCGACCGGCGCACCCAGGCGGTGCTGCCCCTGCGCGGCAAGATCCTGAACGTGGAGCGGGCGCGGTTCGACCGGATGCTGGGCAGTCAGGAGATCGGCAACCTAGTGATGGCGTTGGGCACCGGCATCGGGCGCGACGAGTTCAACATCTCGAAGCTGCGCTACCACAAGATCGTCATCATGACCGATGCTGACGTCGACGGCGCGCATATCCGCACTCTGCTGCTGACCTTCTTCTACCGCCAGATGCCCGAGCTGATCGAGGGCGGGTATCTCTATATCGCGCAACCGCCGCTCTATAAGGTCGCGCGCGGCAAGTCCGAGGTCTATCTCAAAGACCAGGCGGCGCTGGATGACTATCTGATCCACCAGGGCGTCGAGGGCGCGGTGCTGAAGCTTGGCAATGGCGAAGAGATCGTCGGTCAGGATCTGACCCGTGTGGTGGAGGAGGCGCGGCAGCTGAAACGCGTGCTCGACGCCTTCCCGACCCATTATCCCCGCCACATTATGGAACAGGCCGCGGTGGCCGGGGCCTTTGTCGCCGGTGCGGTCGATGCCGACCTGCAAGGCGTGGCCGACAAGGTTGCCGCGCGGCTCGACCTGATCGCGCTGGAATACGAGCGCGGCTGGCTGGGCCGGATCACCCAGGATCACGGTATCCGGCTGGCCCGCATCCTGCGCGGCGTGGAAGAGGTGCGGACGCTGGACGGCCCGATGCTGCGCTCGGGCGAGGCGCGCAAGACCGGCAGCTTTACCCGCAGCCTGCAAGAGATCTACACCCAGCCCGCGATGCTGGTGCGCCGCGACCGGACCCAGGCGATCCACGGCCCGCTGACCCTGCTCAAGGCGATCCTGGACGAGGGCGAAAAGGGCCTGACGCTGCAGCGCTACAAGGGTCTGGGCGAGATGAACCCCGAACAGCTGTGGGAAACCACGCTGGACCCCGATGCGCGCACGCTGTTGCAGGTACGGGTCAATGACATGGTCGAGGCCGACGACATCTTTACCAAACTGATGGGCGATTCCGTCGAACCCCGCCGCGAGTTCATCCAGCAGAACGCGCTGAGTGTCGAGAATCTCGATTTCTGATCACGGGCTGACAGTATCGGGTGTCCGGGATCCCTCGGGCACCTCCGTCATTCCGCAATCATCGCCCATTCCAGACCAAAGCGCTGGAGGTACTTTCTGAGGCGGTCGGCATCGTTTGTGGTTCGGCGCTGCGTGCGCGAGACGGCAAACAACCGTCGCCCTGCTTCGCTGAGGCTGGCGGACGTTCGGCAGACACGGATCACCTCGGCAAGCTGCACCCGGTCGAACGGGTCGATCTCTGCCGCCTGATTTCCAAGGATGCCGATCAGCAGGCGGTGATCGCCGTCACCCGCTGCACGCTGCCAGCCCGTCCGAAGCCCCTTGATCTCTTCCTCGACCATGGCGCGGGTGATCCGCCCCCTCGGGGCGAGCGTGCACAGACGGCGGATCGCACTGCCAAAGTCGCGAAAATTTCCGGGCCAGAGTGTCGCCGGATCGCGCGCAAACCGCAGGAATAGGTCGCGCGCATCGGTGTTGAATCCGACCTGTGTGCCAAGCTCGCGCTCGGCGCGCGCCAGTTCGAAAATGAGGTTCGCCTCGATATCCTCGCGCCGATCCCTGAGCGCGGGCAGGCGAAAGCTCCACATGTTGAGCCGCGCCAGCAGATCGGGGCGGAACCGGCCCTCGGCGGTCAGGTGCACCGGGTCGCGGCTGGTTCCGGCGATGACCTGAAAGCGGCTTGTGACCTCGTGGTCCGAGCCAAGCGGATAATAGCGCCCGGTCTCGATCGCGTGCAGCAGGGCCGCCTGTTCGTCCAGCCCAAGTTCGTCGACCTCATCAAGGAACAGCACACCGCCGCTGGCCTCGTGCAACAGGCCGCTGCGTTCGCTGCCCGCCTGCCCGGTATGGCTGCGGCGCTGTCCGAAGAGCGTGGCCAATGCGGAACTTCCCCGCAAAGTGGCGCAGTTGATCTGCACAAGCCGCCCCTTCACCCGCCGCCTTTGCAGCTTCAGTTCGTAAATCCGCTGGGCCAGTTCGGTCTTGCCGGTGCCGCTGTCCCCCAGCAGCAGGATGGGCGCGTCCGAACTGCTGGCCACCAGTTCGATTCGGTCGATGACCGCATTATAGGCCGCGCTTTTCGTCTCGATCCCGCCCTTCAAGAGGTCGCTGTATTCGCGGGCCAATAGGTCGAAACGCTGTTGCAGC
Source organism: Ruegeria pomeroyi DSS-3 (assembly GCF_000011965.2). Taxonomy (NCBI): domain Bacteria; kingdom Pseudomonadati; phylum Pseudomonadota; class Alphaproteobacteria; order Rhodobacterales; family Roseobacteraceae; genus Ruegeria; species Ruegeria pomeroyi. Next base: position 173,823 of record NC_003911.12, read on the forward strand.
GCATTGTAGCGGCTGAGGTCAAGGTCGATGATGTCTAGCTTGCCGGGGCCGTCCTTTTCGTCGCGCGGCGGGCCGGTCTGGGCCAGCTTGGCGGGCACATGACGGCTTTCGGTCAGCAGAAACCAGCAGATCTGCGCAACATGGGTGCCGGTGGTCAGGTGGACGAAATAGCGCTCGCGATCCTCGTCAAAGCCATAGTCGCGGGCGAGGTCGAAAAGCTTGCCATAGACCTCCTGAAAATCCCAGGGATCGGATAGGTTCAGCTGGCGGAGCAGGACCTCGGTCTTGGGTGAGGTGACTTCGATCTCGCGCCGAACGTTCTCGGCCAGGCGCAGGAATTTCTGATCGTAAAGCAGCTCCAGCCGGTCAACCGGGAAATCAGGCTGATTGCAAAGGCTGACACTCGGCTTCCAGCGCTTGCGCTTGCCGCTGTCAAGCTGGGTGCCGAGGAATCCGATGACCACATTGCGCATGTCGTATCTCAGTGGATAAGTTCATATACAATTGTATCGTAGTTGTGGTTGCCAAATTCGGCAATATCAGTAATTTATGCACAAAAACAACATACTAGACTGATTTCATGTTTTTCTCGGCGCTTCCCGAATCCCATGTCACAAAGTCCTCGTACAAAAGAGGACGAGAGAGAAATGGCGAACAAATCCGTGTTTGCATCGATCAAGGGCCGGTTGCTGCCCAAGGCGACCACCAGGAACGCCGAAGGCGCACCGGCCTACGCCTATTCCGATGCCCATGCGTTGGCGCAGGTTGCCGTGACGGGGACGTTCGGCGGTATGTTCTACACCGACCCTCGGGACGAGCTGGAATATGTCGTCGATCTGGCCGAAGCGGTCGAGCCGTGCTTTCTGGCCCAGGCCGCGATTTATGCCCGCCAGTCGGGTTACATGAAGGACATGCCCGCAGTTCTGTTGGCGGTTCTGGCCCGGCGTGATCCGGCCCTGTTCCGTAGGGTCTTTGGCCGTGTGGTCGATAACGGCAAGATGCTGCGCACCTTTGTACAGGTCATGCGGTCAGGTCAGACCGGGCGCAAGTCGCTCGGCTCGGCACCCAAGGCGATGGTGCAGAACTGGCTGAACACCGCGTCCGACCGGGCGCTGCTGGCGGCCAATATCGGCAACGACCCATCTTTGGCCGACGTGATCCGCATGGTTCACCCGAAGCCGGAGACCAAGGAGCGGGAGGCGCTTTTCGCCTGGATCGTCGGGCGGCCCTGCAATCTGGCCCTGCTGCCGCAGGCGCTGCAGGACTGGCTGGCCTTCAAGGCGGGGGCCAAGGGTCCGGTTCCGGACGTGCCGTTCCAGATGCTGACGCAGCTGGACCTGACGCCGCAGCATTGGGCGCGGATCGCGCGCAAGGGCTCGTGGCAGATGGTGCGCCAGAACCTGAACACGTTTCAGCGTCACGGGGTTTTCAACGTGGCAAAGAACGTGGCCCATGTCGCGGCCCTGCTGCGCGATCCGGAAGCGATCGGCAAGGCGCGTGCCTTTCCCTACCAGCTGATGGTCGCGGCGCAGAACCTGTCCGCCGATATGCCGCGCGAGATTGTCGAGGCGCTGCACGACGCGATGGAAATCGCGGTTCGCAACGTGCCGAAGATCGACGGTCAGGTCGTGGTGTGCCCGGACGTGTCCGGCTCCATGACCTGCGCCGTGACCGGGTACCGCCCGGGTGCGACCTCGGTCGTACGGCATGTGGATGTCGCGGCGCTTGTCGCGGCGGCGTTTAGCCGGGTCAACCGCGGATGTCAGGTTCTGCCGTTCGACTTCGAGGTGCGCGATGTGCGCCTTGAGCCGCGCGACACAATCCTGACGAATGCCGAACGTCTGGCGGCCCTTGGCGGCGGCGGGACGACCTGCTCGGCGCCGCTGAAATGGCTGAACGATCGCGGCCGGTCTCCGGACCTTGTGGTCTTCGTGTCCGACAACCAGTCTTGGGTTGATGCAAGGGCTGGCGGGCAGGGAACCGCGATGCTGGCGGAGTGGGAGAAGGTCAAGCGCCGGAACCCGAAGGCCAGACTGGTCTGCATCGACATCGCGCCCTACGGCACGTCGCAGGTGCAAACGCGCGAGGACGTGCTGAATATCGGCGGGTTCTCGGATGCGGTCTTTGACCAGATCGCCGGTTTCGCCGCCGGTCGCACCGGCCCGGACCACTGGGTTGGCGAGATCGAAAAGATCGAACTGTGACACGGGGTCAGGCGGAACTGCCCGCCTGACCCGCCCCGAAACGGATTAAAGGAGATTATCTCGGCGAATGTCGGTGGAACTACAGACTGTCACTCTCCAGGTTGCGGGTTCGAGTCCCGTCGCGTCGTTGCCCTTTGGGGACCGGCGCGTAGCTCAAACGGATAGAGCGGGAGTTTCACCAAACCCTTGTCGCCGGGACCCCATTGGAAGGTAGCTCAACTGGTCGGGCAACAGCTTTTGGTGCCGCAGGTTGCAGGTTCGAACCCTGCCCTTGCAGCCAACAAACAGGGATTAGCTCAGCCCGGTCAGAGTGCCGCGCTTGGGACGCGGAGGCCGAAGGTTCAAATCCTTCATCCCTGACCACGAAATTCGCGGGAGGAATGCCTGCGGGACTACATGGGTTTTGCCTGTTCGACTCAGGCCCGCCCTTCGGGGCGAGACGTCTCGCAATCCGTTGTCCTCCCGACCCACGATGAAAGGACTGCCCCGGCGAATGCCGAAGGAACTACATGCTGCACCATTACCATTCCGGACCAGCCGAGCGGGTTGAACTCCCCTCCTCGCAGGCGCCCAGACGGCAAACGCATCCCTTGCGGATGCGGGGCGGCCCCGGGTTGTTTCTTCCCCCCTTGTCGCCGGGGCGCCCCCAATTTTGCGTTCGCTTAGCAGCAGAGCAGCGGCGTGTTAGCCCGCGCGTCGCAGCTGCGAAGCCTGCCGGCCGAGCCGGAAATGAAAGGAAAGACCCGGGGGAATGCCCGTGGGAGTACATCGCTTGAAACGACCGCTGAAAGGCCTCTCACGAACCTCTTGTCCCCCGGCCCCAAAACACACGGCGAATGCCGGCGGAACTACAGTTAATCATATTGTCGCGGGTTCAAATCCCGTCATCGCGCCCGCGCGATGTAGCTCAGTCTGGTAGAGCCTATGACACGTTTCGCCACCTCCTTGTCGCCGTGACCGTTATCGAGTGAGTTTGAAGAATGACCGAAGAGAGCAAGACATATGACCCGGTGACGGGTGAGCACCTGAAGGACTGGGGGCATCGGCCCGGCAAGCAGTTTCCCGCGCTTCTGGCGCGGGCGAACGAGATGCGCGCGGCGGGCCTTGGCCTTGTCCGGATACGGATGGAACTGGAGGTCGAGATCCCGCCCGCGCCGGTGACACATGATCTGCGCGCGCCCGGCGAGGTTCCGTTTCACGAGAATATCGACATCGCCGGCCCGGATGAGGAGGACAATGTCCAAAAGGTCCGCGAGACGATGACCGCACTTATGCGCACGCCGACGATCGAGGCGGGGGCGATCATGCCCGATGCCTGCCCGGCGGGCCCGGTTGGCACGATCCCGGTGGGCGGCGTGGCGGCGGCGCGCAATGCGATCCATCCCGGCATGCATTCGGCCGATATCTGCTGTTCGGTGATGATCACCGATCTGGGTCATGCGGACCCGAAAACGGTGCTGGACGCAGCGCAATCGGTGACGCATTTCGGCCCCGGCGGGCGTCCGCAGGGCAACCGGTTCACCGTATCGCTCGATTTGTTGGACGCGTTTCGTGCGAATGCGTTCCTGTCGAACCCCAAGGCCCTTCGCATGGCGCAGGAGCATTTGGGGACGCAAGGCGACGGCAACCATTTCCTGTTTGTCGGCCGGTCGCGCAAGACCGGGCGCACGGCCATCGTGACCCATCACGGATCGCGCGGGCCGGGGGCTGTGCTGTACAAGTTGGGCATGGAGGTGGCCGAGCGGTTCCGGCGCGAATTATCGCCCGGAACGGCGAAGCAGAACGCCTGGATTCCGGCCGATACCGACGAGGGGCGTGACTACTGGGCGGCGCTGCAACTGATCCGCAAATGGACCAAGGCCAACCACAACGCCATCCATCAGGCGACGGTGGAGGCCGCGAGGGCCGAAGCGGGCGACCGGTTCTGGAACGAACACAATTTCGTCTTTCGGCGCGGCGACATCTACCTGCACGGCAAGGGCGCGACACCGGCCTGGGGCGACTATGCCGCCGACGCGACGGGGCTGACGCTGATCCCGCTCAACATGTCCGAGCCGGTACTGGTCGTGCGCGGCAAGGATGCGGCGAGGGGCCTCGGTTTCAGCCCGCATGGCGCTGGGCGCAACTTCTCGCGGTCCGAGCACAAGCGGCGCATGGGCAAGATGACGCCCGAGGCAATGCTGAAGGCCGAGACGGAAGGGCTCGACATCCGCTTCCATGCGGGTGGGGTCGACGCGTCCGAACTGCCGTCGAGCTACAAGAAGGCGGGGTCGGTGGTCGATCAGATCAGGTCTTATGATCTGGCTGAGATCGAGGATTACATCGATCCCTATGGGTGCATCATGGCCGGTGAGGTGCCGCCGTTCTGGGCCAAGAAGAAAACGCGCCGCTAGAGTCGGGACCCATTCAGCCTATGCTCCCGGGACGATGGGTCCTGACGATCTTTCTCGCATGGGCGAGGGGGCACTCGCACCGCATGCCCTCGGGCCGGGTCGGCTCAGCGGCGCTATTCGAAACCCGCGTCCCTTGCGATCATCGCGGCCTGGGTGCGGTTCTTGGCGTTCAGCTTCTTGCACAAGGTACGGACATGCAGCTTGATCGTCACTTCCTGCAAGTCCAGCTCGCGGGCGATCTCCTTGTTGGGCAAGCCGCGACACAATCCGCCGAGCACCTGTTTCTCGCGCCGGCTGAGAGTCGCGGTCAATCCGCCGTCCGAGGGGGCTTCGGGCGCTTGCAGGACGGTACTTGGCACAAAGACCTCTCCGGCTATCATGAAGCGCACGGCGTGTAACAGGCTCTTGGCCGCTAGCGTCTTGGGGACAAAACCGGCAGCGCCCGCATCGACCGCCTCTTGTGCGACCCGATTGGGGGCGCTTCCGCTGAGCAGCGCGACCGGAGTATCGGGCGCATGGCGGATGGCCGCACGCAAACCATCCAGGCCGTTCATTCCGGGCATGTTGAAATCAAGCAGGATCAGATCGAAAGGACCCTCGGTATCGGCGGCCCGCATTGCGGCGCCGAGATCGGGCACTGCGACCACCTCGGCATCACCCTCGCTCTGCAAGTAGACCGAGATCGTATCCCGTACCAAGGCGTGATCGTCGGCCAGAAGTATTCGCATGCATTGTCCAAATTTCATGTTCTGCAATTGAGAACATCTTAGCTTCGGCTGGGCGGGGCTACCAGTGCGGCGCCTGGAAAATTGTCCTCATTCGGGGTCTCCGCAGGACGCGAATGACCCCACGTCACTTTGGCGCCTTTCGGTGAGTTTGGCATCCCCAAAAATGTTTCGGGAAGCGCGTGCTCCGGGGCTGGGTTGTTGCATTCAAGGCCGTGTTTCTCACGCTATTGTGCATTAGAGCTATACAAAAGGATACCAGACTAACCCGAAGCGTTGTGTTTCCCAAAGGGGGGGCTGACATAATGGCGCAAAGGGTAACGATGTTCTGGAGGTGAGGATGAGGGCGATCGGACGCGTTCCAATTCTGGTGGCCGGATTGCTTCTCGCGAGTGTTGGGCAGGTGGCAAAGGCGGGAGAAGAGGTACTTGCCGTTACCGGTTCCGATGGCTCTGCCATCAGTTTCGATCTGGACGCGCTAAGGGCGCTGCCGGTCAGCGAGATCCGCACAAGCACCATCTGGACCGACGGGATTCAGGTATTTCAGGGCGTCTCCTTGCGCGATCTGCTGGATCATGTGGATGCCGTTGAGGGCACGATCACTGCCGTGGCGCTGAACGATTACCTGATCGACATCCCGACCTCGGATGCAACGCGGCCCGGCCCGGTGGTGGCGTATCTGCGCAACGGCGAACAGATGTCGGTACGCGACAAGGGGCCCTTGTGGATCATCTATCCCTATGACGATAATCCGGATTATAACACCGAAGAATATTATGCCCGCAGCATCTGGCAGCTGATCCGGCTGGAGGTGCCAAAGTAACCAGCGCCGGGGTGCCGAGATCGCCACAGGTTCGACCAGATCGTTTCGCCGCCGGTTGAAGACCGGTTTCTGGATTGCACTCGTGCTGGTGCTGATCGGGTATTCGGCGCTGCTCGGTCGCGAGGCGATGGTGCGGCTCGACACCCTGTCGACAGCGGCGTCGGACGATATCCGCTGGAACATGTCGCAGCTCGAAGTCGAACTGCTGCGACTTCAGAGCGCGGCGCTCAAGGCGCGCGACGGAGGGCAGGGCGATATCCAGCAGTTGCGAACCCGGTTCGACATTTTCTACAGCCGCACCCAGATCGTGCTGCGCGGGGCGCTTTATGATCAGGCGCGCGAGATTCCCGAAGTGCAGGAGCGGCTGCAGTCGCTGCGGGCGTTCCTGGCCGAAAGCGTGCCGATCATCGATGCGCCTGAACCGATACTTGCCGACCGTCTGCCCGAGTTGGCGCACCTGGTCGAACAGGTGTCGCCCGAGGTGCGGGACCTGGCGCTGACGATCGTCAATACCTCGGCCCGTGCCGCTGATACCCAGCGGCTGAAAGTGTCCGAGACCCTCCGGCGGCTGGCGTTGTCGGTGCTGGGATTGCTGGTGGCGCTGACAATCGTTGCGCTGCTCTTGCTGCGGCTCTACCGCAGCAGTCAGGTGGTCTCGGCGGAAAAGGAGGCGGTGAAATCGCGGTTCGAGGCTGCAGTGAAATCTGCGCTGGATGCGGTGCTGGTGGTGGATACCGAGGGCCATATCATCGAATTCAACGGCGGTGCCGAGGCCATGTTCGGCTATTCCCGCAGCGAGGCGCTGGGCCAGCCGATGTCCGACCTGATCATCCCGCCCCATTACCGCGCCCGCCACGAAGAGGGGATGCGACGGTTTCGCGAACATGGCACCAGCCGGGTGGTCGGCAGGGGCCACCTGCGTCTGGAGGGGATGCGGAAATCGGGCGAGGTGTTTCCGATCGAACTGTCAATCTCGCTGGCCGAGACCAGCGACCAGCTGGTGTTCATCTCGTTCCTGCGGGACATCACCAACCGGCTGAAGACCGAAGACGATCTGCGCGAGGCGCGCGATACCGCACAGGCGGGCGCCCAGGCCAAGGCGCAGTTGTTGACAGTGATGAGCCACGAAATGCGAACGCCGCTGAACGGCATTCTCGGCTCGCTGGACCTGATGGAACGTGACGAGCTGTCGCCAAAGCAGGTGCGCCTGGTGCGGGCGATCCGGGTCTCGGGCGAGCTGTTGCTGACCCAGGTCAACCGGGTTCTCGACCTGTCGCGGCTGGAATCCGGAATGATCGAGTTCCCGAAAGAACCCTTTGCGCTGTTGCCGATGGTCCGGCGCCTGACCGAGAGCCTGACCGCTGCCGCCGAAGAGCGGGGCAACCGGCTGCAAACCACTCTGGTCGGTGACGATCCGGGAGTTGTGTTGGGCAACCGGATCGCCTTGCAACAGGCCCTGGTGAATCTGCTGGGAAACGCGATCAAGTTCACCCGCAACGGCGAGATTTCACTGGAAGTGGAGAGGTTGAACGATGACCGGATGATCGAGTTCCGCATATCGGATACCGGTCTGGGCATTCCCGCCAAGGATATCGAGCGGATTTTCGACGAATTCGTCACCATCGACACCGCCTATGCCCGCGAAAACCCGGGCACCGGGTTGGGGCTCAGCATCACCCGGCGGCTGGTCTGGGCCATGGGCGGCGAGATCGAGGTCGAAAGTATCGAGCATGAGGGCAGCCTGTTCCTGATCCGCTTGCCGCTGGAGCCGGGAGAAGCGGTTGAACTCGCCAGCGAGAAAGAACGGGGCCAGCCGGAACCCGGACCACTGAAGGGCAAGCGGGTGCTGGTGATCGAGGATAACGACATCAACCGGATGCTGCTTCTGGACATGCTGGAGGAGTTCGGCTGTCAGGTCGTGTTGGCCCGCGACGGGTTCGAGGGCGTTGCCGCCGCCAAAAGTGCCCGGTACGATCTGTTGCTGGTCGATATCAGTATGCCGGGCAAGGACGGGCTGGAGACCTTGCGAGAAATCCGGGCACAAGAGGGCCCCAATGGCCCCGTGCGCGCCATCGCGATCACCGCCAATGTGCGCGACGAGGACAAGGAGAGGTTCGCCGCCGCCGGGTTCGACGGATTTCTGGCCAAGCCGATCTCGATGCTCCAGCTGCAAGAGATGTTGAGCGGCCTGCTCCTGCGGCCCGAGGCCGAGGCAGAGCGCTCGACCGCGCGGGAGTTCATCCGCCGGTTCGGAATGGCAGAGTATCAGCGTCACCTTTTGGGCATGGTCGATGCGCTGCATGCGGTTTGCGATGATCTCGCCAACACGGAGCTGAGTGAGACGCTCAAGGCGCGGGTGCATGAACAGGCCGGGTCGGCGGCGATTCTGGGTCGTGCTGATCTGCATTCATTGCTGCAAGAGATCGAGGCGACGGATGCCGCTGACTGGCCCGCCCGCCGGGGTGGAATGCTGGATCGGCTCAAAACCGAATTGGCGCGGACACGGGCTGTGTCCTTGGGCGGTTAGAGCGCCAAACCGGTCTTGCGGCCCTCATGGATCGCGGCGGCGGCCAGGCGCGGGGCGGCGGCGTCGCCGATGCTGGTGGCCTCGATCCCCATGGCCCGCAACTCTTGCGCCAGCCCGGTTTCAGGCGTGTTGGCGGTGGCCAGCACAAGGCTGTCGGCGGTGAGCACCTCGGTCTCTCCGGTCAACAGCGACACCACCTCGGCGCCCGCATCGCTCCACCCTGTCAGGGCGCTTTCAGTGACAAAACGCACCCCTAGCCCCGCCAGCGTGGCGCGGGCGGGGAAATCGGTGGCCGAGCGCGCCAGTTCCCGCCCGATCATCGGGTCGGGGGTGACGATGGTGACCTTGTGGCCCTTTTCCGCCAGATGCCAGGCGGTGCCGATGCCGCGCCAGTTGCCTGCCTCGTCCAGCAGCACGACATGGTCCCCCAGCCGGGCGGCACGGGTCATCACGTCGTGGATGGACCAGACCTGCCCGCGTTCGATCCCCGGCAAGCGGGTGACCTGCGGCAGCGCCTTCTGGAACCCCGTTTCCGGCGGGGCGGAGCCGGTGGCCAATATCACGGCATCGGCGCCGATGGTGGCGACGTCCTGGGCATCAAGATAGGTGTTATGGCGGATCTCGACTTGAAGTTGCCGCAGCTGCCGTTCGTACCAGCCGATCAGGTCGGTGATCTGGGCCCGACGCGGTTGCAGCCCGGCGAGCCGGAACTGGCCACCCAGTTCCGGCCCCGCCTCGGCCAGGATCACCCGGTGCCCGCGTTCGGCAGCCACCCGGGCGCATTCCAGCCCGGCAGGGCCACCACCCACCACCAGCACGGTTTTGGGGGTCTGCGCGGGCGTGAACCGGTCACCGCCCCAGAGGTATTCATGCCCGGCGGAGGGGTTCACCAGGCAGGAGATATAGTAGTCGCGTCCGCGCCGACCCCAGCATTGCTGGTTGCAGCTGAGGCAACCGCGAATGTCTTCGGGTGCGCCGCGTTCGGCCTTGGCCACCAGATGCGGGTCGGCGATCTGGGCACGCACGATCGACACCAGATCGGCCCGCCCGGCGCCCAGCACCGTGTTGGCGTTGTCAGGCGTGCGGATATTGGCCTCGGCGGTGACCAGCGCGGTCAGGTTGGCCTGTTTCAGCCGCTCGGCCAGATCGGCGCCGAGGTTCTCGGCATACTGAAAGCTGGGCAGGAGCTTGTAGAAATTGAAATAGCTGCCCGCGCCGACGGTGACATAATCCATCAGCCCTTGGGCGTCGTGCAGCGCCACGATCTCGACCATTTCGTCATGGCTGAGGCACACGGGCTTGTCGGAATCGTCGTTCACCGACAGGCCGATGATGAAATCAGGGCCGCAGGCGGCGCGGATGCGCGCCATGATTTCGCGCGAGAGCCGGGTGCGGTTTTCAAGCGAGCCGCCCCATTGGTCGCTGCGCTGGTTGGAAAACGGGGTCCAGAACTGGTCAAGCAGGCAGTGATAGGCGGCCCAGACCTCGACCCCGTCGAAGCCGGATTTCTGGCACCGGACCGCGGCATCGACAAAGCCCTGAATGGTCTCCTCGATCTCATCCTCGGTCATGGCGTGGCTGCCATCGTTGTCATGATAGCTGGGCCCGCCCGAGGGCGACCAGTTGGCATGCCAGGAATTGTCCCAGTCGCCATGCGCGCCCACGTGATAGAGCTGCTGGATCATCACCGTGCCATGCGCCTTGCAGGCCTGGGTGATGCGGGCGAAATGCGGGATGACGTCATCGCTGGAGTGGCGGAAATTGCCGCGCGTCAGCACGGCGGCGGCATGGACCGGCATCGGCTCGACCACGATCATCGCCGCGCCACCCAAAGCGCGCTCCAGGTAATAGGCCAGGTGCTGATCCCCCGGCAGACCGTCATGGGCCATGTTGGTGGTGTGGGCACCGAACACGATGCGGTTCTTCAGCTGTTTGTGGCGCAGCTGGACCGGGGCGAAGACATGTTTGAAGCTCATGCTCCGGTCTCCAGCGCATCAAGCCCCGCGCGCAGGCTGTCGCCCATGCCCGCGCCCTCCATATGCAAGCGCAGGCGCTGGTTATAGCCGCCCGGCGTATTGAGCGCCTCGATCAGGCTGGCGCTGTCAGTGTCCGCAAGGCTGGAGGCGACCAACGCACGCAGAAACGCCTCTCCTTGCACGGGGTCGGAGACGCGGGTGGCGAGCCAGCCCGCCGCATCATCCACCATTCGGGCGACCGGAGAGAGCACCGCCTGCGCGCAGAGATAGGCCGCCATCTCGGCGGCGTCCCTGACTGCGAAGATCCGGTTACGGGCACCAAAGAGCGCAGCCACCAGATCGGCGTCGCCTTGCATCATGATGGGCGAGCCGCCCTGTGCGATACTCGGAAAGGGCATCATGATCGCGGCGGCACGCGCCGGGGCGACCATCTGCGCCACCTGCTCCAGCGTGGCGCCCGCCATCAGGGTGATCACCTGCTGATCGGCGCGAAAGGGCAGCGGCCCCAGGATTTCGGGAGCCTGCTCAGCCATCAGGCCGAGGGTGAGGATATCGCATTCCTCAACAACCACCTGATTGGAGGCGACCCGAACGTTGGGGTAAGCGGCGGCCAAGGCCTGTGCATTGGCCGCGCTGCGTTCTGATACGGTGATCGCATGTCCGTCGCCCGCGATACCGTGCACGACGGCAGTTGCGATGGTTCCGGTTCCGATCACCCCGATCCGCATGTCAGATATCCTTCATCAGCCTCAGCGCGTCATAGATTGCCGCGTGAGTGTTGCGGGCGCTGACCGCGTCGCCGATGCGGAACAGCTGGAACGCGCCATCCAGGTTGGTTTCAACCGTCTGCGGGTTGCCTGCAATCAGCGCGTCATAGTCGACCTCGCCCCCGTTGCGCGACAGCGGCCTGAGTTCGAAGTAGAGATCGGCCATCGGCATGGTGCCATAGTTCACCACCACCTGATCATAGGTCTGATCCTTGGTGAAGCTGCTGTAATCGGTGCCGATCCTGGCGCGCAGCTGGTTGCCGTCGCGGGTCACGTCCAGCAGGCGCCGGGTGACGGTAAAGGTGGTGTCCTTGTCCTGCAGCGCGCGCATGTAGGGCACCAGGTTCATGCCCATGATGTCGGGTGCGAACATACGGTCTGGGGTCATCACTTCGACCTTTGCACCCGCATTGGCGGCGACCTCGGCCGCCATCAACGCGGGATGATCGCCGCTTTCGTCATAGATCAGGACATTCTGCGCCGGTTTCACATCGCCCGAAATCAGGTCCCAGGCGCTGACCACCAGGTTATTCTCACGCCCGGTTTCGAACAGTTCGGTATTGGGCAGGCCGCCGGTGGCGACGATCACCACATCTGGGTTCAGAGCGGTGACATCAGCCGCCTCGGCCCAGGTGTTGAAGCGGAACTCGACATCGCGGGCGGCGCATTGGGCCATGCGCCAGTCGATGATGCCGATCATCTCGCGCCGGCGCGGGTTCTGCGCGGTCAGGCGGACCTGGCCGCCGGGATCGGGCTGGGCCTCAAACACAGTGACATGGTGGCCGCGTTCAGCGGCGACGCGCGCCGCCTCGAGCCCCGCCGGACCGGCCCCCACCACCACGACACGTTTGCGCGTCTGGGCAGAGGGGATCGTGTGCGGCATGGTCAGCTCGCGCCCCGTGGCCGGGTTGTGGATGCACAGTGCCTCGCCCGCCTGATAGATCCGGTCAAGGCAATAGGTGGCCCCGACACAGGGGCGGATATCGTCCTCGCGCCCCTCGACGATCTTCTGCACGATATGGGGGTCGGCCATGTGGGCGCGGGTCATGCCCACCATGTCCAGCAGACCCGAGGCGACCGCGTGGCGCGCGGTGGCCACATCGGGGATGCGCGCGGCGTGAAAGGTCGGCATGCCGGTGGCCTTTTTCACCTCGCCCGCGAAATCCAGATGCGGGGCGCTTTTCATGCCCTGCACCGGGATCACGTCGGTCATCGCCGGGTCGGTGTGGATGCGGCCCCGGATCACGTTCAGGAAATCGACCATGCCGGTATCTGCCAGCCGTTTTGATATCTCGATCCCCTCTTCGGGGCCGATGCCGCCCTCTGCCGCCTCGTCGGCGGTATAGCGCAGGCCGACGATGAAATCATCGCCAACCCGTGCCCGCACCGCGCGCAGCACATCCAGCGGCATCTTCATCCGGCTTTCCAGGGTCTGGCCGCCATAGGGCCCGTCCAGGTCGTTGGTCAACGGTGACCAGAACTGATCCAGCAGGTGGCCATAGACCTGCAATTCGATCCCGTCCATGCCGCCCTCTTTCATCCGTTCCGCGGCATCGGCGAAATCCGAGATGATGCGGGCGATATCCCAGTCCTCGGCCAGTTTCGGAAAGGCGCGATGGGCCGGTTCGCGGTGCCGGGACGAGCTGACCGAGGGCAGCCACTCGCCCTTGTTCCACCCGGTGCGACGGCCAAGATGGGTCAGCTGGATCATCACTGCGCAGCCATGATCATGGCAGGCATCGGTCAGTTGCCGGATCCACGGCACCACCTCGTCCTTGTAGGCCAGGATATTGTTGAAGACCGGCGGGCTGTCGCGCGACACCGCCGCCGACCCTGCGGTCATCGCCAGCGCCACGCCCGCGCGGGCGCGTTCGGCGTGATAGGCCGCATAACGCTGTTTCGGCATGCCGTCTTCGGGATAGGCCGGTTCATGCGCTGTGGTCATGATCCGGTTCTTCAGGGTCAGGTGTTTCAGCTGAAAGGGCTGCAGCAGCGGATCACGGGACATGGGCTTTCCTCAGTACCAGGCGTCGGGCATGGAGGCTTTCTTGCGGTCGATGAACTCGCGCAGCGCCTCGTCGGTGGCGTCGTCCATCACCGGCGCCTCGTAGGTGTTCAGGATGTCCTTCCAGCGCTTGTTGGCGCGGATCGCATAATCGGCGCTGCCCTGTTCGGACCAGGTTTCGTGGGTCTGATCGTCGTTCAGCCCGCTGTCCCAATAGGCGGTTTCATAGTGGCGCAGGGTGTGGTCGGTGCCGAACAGATGTTCGCCCGGGCCGTTCTGCGCCAGCGCGTCAAAGCCCAGCGTATCCTCGTTCACCTCGATCCCGGCCAGATAGGAATGCAGCGCTCCGCACATGTCGGTGTCCATCACGAATTTCTCATAGGACATGCTGAGCAGCCCGTCGACGAAACCGGCCGAATGCAGGATGTAGTTGGCACCGCCCTGAACCGCCGACATCATCGACATCATCGCCTGCTGCATGGCCTGCCCGTCGGGCGCCTTGGAGGTCGAGAAGTTGCCGGCGCAGCGCAACGGCATGTTCAGGCGGCGCGCCAGTTGGCCCATCACCAGAGAACCCAGCGCCGGTTCCGGCGTGCCAAAGGTGGGGCTGCCCGAGCGCAAGCTCATCGACGACAGGAAGCCCGCCAGAATCGCGGGTGCACCGGGGCGCACCAGCTGTGTGAGCGCGCTTGAGGCCATCGATTCGGCGAGGCACTGCGCGACGGCTCCGGCCATGGTCAGCGGTGACACCGCGCCGCCCAGCAGGAAGGGCAGGTGTATCGAGCCTTGTCCGGCGGCCGCATAGGTGCGGATGCCCGCCGCCGTCACCCCGTCGATCACCAAGGGCGAAGTGGTGTTGAAGTTGCCCATGATCACGCAGTTCTGGTCGACGAAGTCCGCCCCGAACAGGATGCGGCACATCTCGACACTGTCGGCGGCCCGTTCCGGCGCGGTGATCGAGCCCAGAAAGGCGCGGTCGGAATAGCGCATGTGCGAATAGACCATGTCCAGGTGCCGCTTGTTCACCGGAATATCGGTGGGTTCGCAGATGGTGCCGCCGGAATGGTGCAACCAGGGCGAGGACTGGCCCAGCTTGATCAGGTTCTGGAAGTCCTGGATGGTGCCATAGCGGCGGCCATTGTCCATATCCATCACGAAAGGCGAGCCATAGGCGGGTGCGAACACCATCGCGTCGCCGCCGATATCGACATTGTTGGCCGGGTTGCGCGCATGCTGGGTAAAGCGTGCAGGCGCGGTTTTCAGGATCTCGCGCAGCATCCCCGGCTCGAACCGGATGTTCCAGGCATCGGCCCGCAACTCGGTGACCTGGGCCCCGGCCCGTTTGTAGAGCCGCATGCTTTCTTCGTCGTCGCGCAGTTCGATCCCGATCTCGGCCAGGATACGGTCGGCGGTGGCCTCGATCTTGTCCAGCGACTCCTCGCCCAGCAGATCGTAGGTCGGGATCTTGCGGGTGATATAGGGCACGCGCAGGTGCAGGTTCTGGCCGGGCTCGGCGGAACGGCCTGCCTTGCCAGAGGCGCGGCGGGACCGGCGGGACCGAAGGGGTGTCTGTTCGCTCATGTGAAACTACCTGCCGAAATCGGGTTGGATGAATATTCTTGGCCGAGACTCGACACATGTGTCAAGATACTTGTGCATAGGTGTCAATCCTGCTACCTCCATCGACATGTCACTGGCACCCAAACCCACCGGATCTGAGAGCGCCTGGCTGGACGCGGCCTATGAGCTGTTGACCGAAAGCGGGGTCGAGGCGGTCAAGATCATGCCCCTGGCGCAAAAACTGGGCGTCTCGCGCACCGGGTTCTATTGGTATTTCAAGGATCGCGAGACCTTGCTTGAGGCGATGATCCAGCGCTGGGAAGAGAAGAACACCGGCAATCTGGTAGCCCGCGCCGAGGCCTATGCCGAAAGCATCGTCGAGGCGATGTTCAACCTGTTCGATTGCTGGCTGGATGACGGGCTGTTCGATGCGCGGCTGGATCTGGCGATTCGCAACTGGGCGCGCAACGATCCTGGCCTGCATCAGCGTCTGGACCAGGCCGATCAGGCCCGACAGGACGCGGTGGCGGGTATGTTCCTGCGCTTTGGTTACCCCGAGAACCAGGCCCGGGTGCGCTCTCTGACCGTGATGTATACGCAGGTTGGCTATATCTCGATGCAGATCGAGGAACATCCCGATATCCGCATCGCCAATATGCCCGACTATGTCGAGGTCTTTACCGGCGTCACCCCGGATCAGGCGGATGTGGACCGGTTCCTGTCGCGCCATGCGGCCAAGTGGCGGGCCGCTGCTAACCAGATGTAAACCGGGCGGGCGATAGCCTCCGGGGGAACTGGAAGAATCCCCGGACAGGCAGAATGCCCTTGAACCTGATTACCCGCTTTGCCGCGTTTGTGTGGCTCTCTGTTCTGTTTGCGGCGGCACCGGCCCTGGCAAAGCTCGATCCCGGGGTGTCGTCGCTGTGCGATCAGGCCGCGCGTAGCGCCGCTAACCGGCACGGCGTGCCGCTCGACGTGCTGCGCGCGATCACCCGGGTCGAAACCGGGCGCCGCAGTGACGGGCAACTTGCACCCTGGCCTTGGACCGTGAACATGGAGGGAACCGGCCATTGGTTTCCGACCGAATTCGCGGCGCGCAAATTCGTGTTCGAACGGTTCAAATCCGGTGCCCGCAGTTTTGACGTGGGGTGTTTCCAAATCAATTACCGCTGGCACAGCCAGGGGTTCTCCTCGATCGAAGAGATGTTCGACCCCGAGCGGAACGCCGATTATGCCGCCCGGTTCCTGAACGACCTGTTTGGTGAATTGGGGTCCTGGTCGGCGGCGGCGGGGGCGTATCACTCGCGCACGCAATCCCTGGCCGATGCCTATGCCTCGCGGTTCGACAGAACCCGCGCGGCGCTGGGCGAGGGGCCAATGCCGAACCCGCACCGCACGCCCGATACCGGAGGCGCGCAGCCGCTGTTTGCACGGCAAGAGGCGCCGCCCGGCCCGGCCCGGCTGGGATCGCTGTTTGCAACCGGATCGGGCGCCCGCCCCTTCATCTCGTTCAACTAGGATCGCGCCGTGCCCAAGCTTACCACCGAAACGCTGTTCAGCCCCACGGTCCTGCTAGCAATTGCCCTGATGGCGATCATCGTGATGATGATCCTGCCGATGCCGGCCTGGGTGCTGGATATCGGGCTGGCCGCCTCGTTTGCGTTGGCGATCCTGATCTTTACCCTGACCCTGTTCATCGAGCGGCCGCTCGATTTCTCGGCCTTTCCGACGATCCTGCTCGCCTCGCTGATGCTGCGGCTGTCGCTGAACGTGTCCTCGACCAAGCTGATCATCGGTCAGGGTCATACCGGCCCGAACGCCGCCGGCGACGTGATCGAGGGGTTTGCCCAGTTCGTGATGGGCGGCAGCGTGTTTCTGGGGCTTGTGGTCTTTGGCGTGCTCCTGATAGTCAACTTCATGGTGATCACCAAGGGCGCCGCCCGCATGGCAGAGGTCGGCGCGCGGTTTGCATTGGACGGTATGCCGGGCAAGCAGCTGGCCATCGACAGCGACATGTCGGCAGGCGCCATCGACCATCAGGAAGCCAAGGCCCGGCGCGAGCTGGAGCAGCAGGAAACCACTTTCTTCGGCTCGCTCGACGGTGCGTCGAAATTCGTCAAGGGCGACGCCATCGCCGGGCTGCTGATCACCCTGCTGAACCTGGTGATGGGCCTGATCATGGGTGTGGTCGTGCACGGCATGCCGATGAGCGCCGCGTTCGAGACCTATGCCATCCTCACCGTGGGCGATGGCCTGGTGTCACAGATTCCGGCCGTGATCATATCGATCGCCTCGGCGCTGCTGCTGGCGCGCGGCGGCACCCAGGGCGCCACCGACAATGCGCTGTTCGCGCAACTGGGCAAGCACCCGGCGGCGCTGGCCACGGTAGCGCTGCTGATGGTTCTGTTCGCGCTGGTGCCCGGGCTGCCGTTTCTGCCCTTCATCTCGGGCGGTGCGGTTCTGGGATATGCCGCCTGGCGCATGCGGCTGAAACAGAAACAAGAGGCCGAGAGCGCCGCCCGGATCACCGAGGAACAGACGCCGGTGGCGCGGCAGGGGATCGGCGATATCCTCGACCTCGACGATGTGCATCTGGAATTCGCCCCCGATCTGGTGGGCATGGCGCTGGACCCGGGCACCGGGCTGGATGCGCGCATTGCCAATATGCGCACGCATGTGGCCTCGATCTATGGCTTGATCCTGCCCGACATCCGCCTTACCGATCAGGCCGAACTGCCCCAGGGCACCTATGTGATCAAAGTGCAGGGGGTCGAGCAGGTGCGCGGCGTGCTGCATCCCGATCTTGTACTGGCGCTGATGACAGATCATCCCGACGCACTGCCCGCGGGTGAGGACGTGACCGAGCCGGTCTACGGCGCGCCAGCCCGCTGGATCCTGCCCAAGGATCAGGAGGCGGCAGCGCTGTCGGGCGCGACCATTGTCAGCCCGCCCGAGATTCTCGCCACTCACCTGCTGGAAGTGATCAAACAGAACTTTGCCCGCCTGCTGACGCTGAAATCGCTGCGCCGCCTGCTGTCCGAGATGACTCGCCTGTCCGATCCGGTCCGGTCCGAGGCCAATCAGAAGCTTCTGGACGAGCTGATCCCCGACAAGGTGCCGATCGACACGTTGCATGCAGTTTTGCGCCTGCTGCTCGAGGAACGCGTGTCGATCCGCAATATGCCTCTGATCCTCGAAGCGGTGGCCGAGGCACGGCTGGCCACCACCCAGCCCGAGGCGATCTGTGAACATGTCCGCCAGCGGCTGGGCTTTCAACTGGTGGCCGAGATGAAGCGCGCCGACGGGTCGATCCCGCTGGTGCAACTGGCGCCGGAATGGGAGGACGCCTTTGCCACCTATCAGGTCGATGGCGCTGGCGGCGGCCTTGATATCGCGCTGCCGCCCGATCTGTTCAACAAGCTGGCCGATGGCGTTGCCAAACGCCTGTCGCAGACGGCGGGGCAGGGGATATTCGCGGCGCTGGTGACCTCGACCCGCCGCCGCCGTTTCCTGCGCACCATCCTGCGGGCGCGCGGCATCCCGAACCCGGTCCTCTCCTTCGAGGAAATCGGGATGGAGGCGCGCCCGGCGCTGGTGGGACAGGTGCCCGCATGATCGCGCTGCCGCCCGAGTTGCTGGCGCTGATCTCGGGCGAGCTGTGGCAGCTCTTTGCCGTGTTCCTGCGGGTCTCGGCCCTGGTCTCGGTCCTGCCCGCCTTTGGCGAGCAGTCGATCCCGATGCGGGTGCGGCTGGGGGTCGCCGCCGCGTTTGCCGTGATCGTGGCTCCGGCCACGCCCCAGGCGCCCGAGATCACAAATGTCCTTCAATTCGCAATGCTTGCGGGGACCGAGGCGCTTGCCGGGCTGGTCATGGGGCTGGGCATCCGGCTGTTTGCCATGGCCTTGCAGGTGGCGGGCATGATCGCGGCGCAGGCCACGTCTCTGTCGCAGCTTCTGGGCAATGCGGTGGCCGAGCCGACGCCTGCCATGGGTCATCTGCTGATGATGGACGGGCTGGCGCTGGCGGTCATGTCGGGCCTGCATGTGCGGGTTGCCGAGTTCCTGATCCACTCCTACACGATCTTTCCGATCGGCAAGCTGCCCCATCCCGGAGACCTCAGCCAATGGGGTGTCGCCCAGATCGGCCGCATGTTCGCGCTGGCCTTTGCGTTGGCGGCGCCCTTTGTCATCGCCTCGCTGATCTATAACCTGGCCCTGGGGGCGATCAACCGGGCGATGCCACAGTTGATGGTCGCCTTTGTCGGCGCGCCGGTGATCACCTTCGGCGGCATGGCGCTGTTGCTGGTCGGCACGCCGCTTCTGCTGTCGGTCTGGCTCGACGCGCTGTGGAGCTTCTTCCAGGATCCGGTCGGGGCACGTCCATGAGCGGGCAGGATGACGACAGCGACAAGTCATACGAGCCGACACCGCAGAAGCTCCAGAAAGCGCGGGAGAAGGGAGAGGTTGCCAAATCCGCCGATCTGTCGGTGGTGGCGGCCTATGCCGGATTGTTGCTGGCCCTGTCTGCCTTGGGCGCGGCCAGCATCACAAAGCTGGGCACCGCGCTGACGGTGTTGATCGGGCAGGCCGATGGCCTGTCGCGCCTTGTCTTTGAGGGGCGCGCAGTTGGTCCGGTCGGCGGGCTTATGGGGACGGTGGGGGCCTCGATCCTGCCGTGGTTCCTGGTGCCGGCGGCGGCGGTGATCCTGTCGGTGGTGGCCCAGCGCGCCTTTGTCATGGCGCCCAGCAAGCTGGTGCCCAAGATCTCGCGCATCTCGATCCTGCAGAACGCCAAGAACAAGTTCGGGCGCGGCGGCCTGTTCGAATTTGCCAAGAGCTTTGTCAAATTGCTGCTCTATTCGGTGTGTCTGGGCTTTTTCATCAAGCTGAACCTGTCCGACATCGTCTCGTCCGCCGGGATGGAGGCGCGCCAGTCGGTGCTGCTGATGGCGCGGCTGTTGATGCGGTTCATGTTCCTGGTGGCGACCGTGGCACTGGTGATCGGGGCCATCGACTATCTGTGGCAGCATGCCGAACACATCCGCAAGAACATGATGTCCCGCAAGGAGCTGATGGACGAGACCAAGGATGCCGAGGGCGACCCGCATATGAAGCAGAAGCGGCGCCAGAAAGGGCAGGAAATCGCGATGAACCAGATGCTGGCCGATGTGCCGGGGGCCGATGTGGTGATCGTGAACCCGACCCATTACGCGGTTGCCCTGAAATGGTCACGCCTGCCAGGTGCGGCGCCGGTCTGTGTGGCCAAAGGGGTCGACGAGGTTGCCGCCGCGATCCGCCGCAGCGCGGCCGAGGCCGGGGTGCCGATCCACTCCGATCCACCCACCGCGCGGGCCCTGCATGCCGGGGTTGAGATCGGGCAGGAGATTTCCGAGGAGCATTATCGCCCGGTCGCCGCTGCGATCCGTTTTGCCGAGGCGATGCGCAAGCGGGCCAAGGGGAGGGCGTGGTGAGACACTCGATACTGGATCAAATGACGAGAGTGGGAGAGGCGCTCTATTTGCGCGAATACGAGCGTATCCGGGCCGTTCTGGAGGAAGAGGCGCGCATCGCCGCGCAGATTGCCCGGCTTGATGACCAGGTTGTCCGCATCCGTGCCGAAGGATCAGGAGATCATGGCTATCGCTCGGTCGGCGCCGACATCCTCTGGCAAAGCTGGGAGAGCCGGACCCGCCGCCAGCTGAACTCCGATCTGGCGCGGGCGCGGGCGAAACGGTTGTCGATGATGGATGATCTGAAACGCGCCTTTGGTCGCAAGCAGGCCATTGCGCAAATCGCACAGGATGACAAATCGGCCCGGGCAAAGGCCCGTCGCAAGGCGCAGCTTGATGCGCTCACCCGTGACGCCGCGCTGCGTTAGATCCGACTAACCGGTAGAGACCCAGAAATGCCCCGCCTGACGGCGAGGCATTGGTAGCCGACCGGGGTGAAGATGTTGGCGGTTCGGACCCCGCTCAATAGGAGTCCTGTCTGGCGATATCGACGATCAGCACGCTGACGATATTGTCGCCGAATGCCTTTTGCGCCGATTCAAGCAAGGCGACGCGCAGCGGGTCGAGATTTCCGGGCCGGGTAAAGGCACCGTCGAAACCGCCGATATTGGCATGGTCGAACAGGACCTGAAGGAAACCGTCGCGCAGCTTGGGTTCCTTGGCGTAGAAATTCTCGCTGAAACCCGGCTGGACCTCGAGGCTGAGCGACACCGTGGCCAGGCCGCTGATCTGGTCCTTGTGCACCAGCGGCACCACAAAGGGTTTGTTCATCTTGACGTATTCGTTGCCCGAATCCTCGGCGTCGTGATCCTCGGACGGTTCCGATTTGGCCTGATCACCGGGTTTGGCCTTGGACGGTTTCTCTTCGCCATGGTCACTGGCCTGATCGCTCGCATGGGCGCTGTCCTGCGACGGTTTGGGGCCAAGGAACACCCCGGCGCCCACCCCGGCGCCAAGGCCCACAACAAGGAAAAGAACCGGAAGCAGTTTACCCAACATGGCCGGCCTCAGAACGGCAGAACCATGTCCAGCACCTGCTGGCCATAGCGCGGTTGCTGCACATCGGTGATCTGGCCGCGACCGCCATAAGACACCCGCGCCGAGGCGATCTTGTCATAGGTAATCTCGTTCTGGCGCGAGATATCCTCGGGCCGCACATAGCCTGAAACCAGAAGCTCGCGCAGTTCGAAATTCACCCGCAGCTCCTGCGAGCCAGTGATCGACAGGACACCGTTGGGCAGCACGTCGACCACGGTCGCGGCCACGCGCAGGGTCAGTTTTTCCTTGCGTTTCACCGACCCCTTTCCGCCAGAGGCGCTGGAGGAATCGACTGCGACCGCGTTGCTCATCGACGCGCCCTCGGGCAGTTTTTCATCGATCCGCTGCGGCAGGCCCAGAAGATGCGGCACGCCCAGGCTTTCCGAACCCGAACGCGACCGGTTGGTGTCGTTCGAGATCTCGGCCTTTTCGTCGATCTCGATCACCACGGTCAGAATGTCGCCCTTCTTCATCGCCCGCTGATCGCCCAGCAGCGAGTTCTGGCCGCCGCTCCACAGCGAGGCGCGATCGACCGAGCGCTGCGGCTGTGTGTGCAGCGGCAGGCCGGGCCAGAGCATGGCCACATGTTCGGGCGACTCGGTGTTTGGGGTAAAACTGGGCGCCTTGCCCAGATGATCGGCGCGACCACAGGCCGACAGCACCACCAGCGCGGCAATCAGGGTTTTGGGGGAAAGACATTTCTGCATCATTTTACCTCGATGGAGCCATTGGGCCGGATCTGGCCGGAAACGGTGGTGCGGGACGTCAGGTTCATCACCCGGATGACATCGCCCGCCGCACCGCGACCCAGCGCGCGGCCTTCGGTGGTGATGACCAGCGGGCCATTGTCAAAAAAGAGCGTCACAAGATCATTGCGGTCGACGATGGCGGGGGGGCCGATATCGGCATAGCGGATCGGCCGCCCGGCATAGAGCGCGACCCGCGCCTCTTGCCCGATCACCTCGGCCGGGTCGGTGAAACTGCCCGGGACCTCGGCCGATTTCAGCATCAGATCCTCAGCGCCGATGATCTCCTTGGCGCGGATGGTGCGGGTGGGCACCAGTACCTCGGCTGCTGCCGTCTGCGCCAGGACAAGGGCGAGGATCGGGCCAAGATACCGCATCAGCGCACCTGCGTGGTGGCGCTCATCATCTGGTCCACCGCCGAGATGACCTTGGCATTCATTTCATAGCCGCGCTGCGCCTCGATCAGTTCGGTCACCTCGCGCACCGCGTCGACCGAACTGTCTTCGAGATATCCCTGGCGCAGGGTGCCCAGCCCATCCTCGCCCGGGTTGCCGGTGATCGGAGAGCCCGAGGCCTCGGTCTCCTTGAACAGGTTGCTGCCGATCGCCTCGAGCCCCTTGGCATTGGTGAAACCGGCGAGTGTGACCTGACCCAGCAGCTGGCCCTCGGCGGCATCGTCGAAATAGGCATAGACCTCGCCCGCCGCGTTTATCGAGATCGACCGCGCATCGCTGGGAATGGTGATCTCGGGCACCACCGACAGCCCGTCCGAGGTGACGATCAATCCCTCGGCCGAGCGTTTCAGCGACCCGTCGCGGGTAAAGGCCGACTGGCCCGAGGGCAGCGTCACCTCGAAATAGCCGCGCCCTTCGATGGCAAGATCCAGATCGTTGCCGGTGGCCGACAGCGCGCCCTGTTCCAGATGGACGGTCACCGCCGCCGGGCGCACGCCGAGACCCAGTTGCACCCCGGTGGGCAGAACCGTGCCGTCAGAGGCATTCACCGTGCCGGCGCGGGCGATCTGCTGGTAATGCAGGTCGGCGAATTCCGCGCGCCGGGCATTGTAGCCGGTGGTGTTCATGTTGGCGAGGTTGTTCGAGATCGTCTCGACCCGCATCTGCTGGGCGGACATGCCGGTGGCGGCGATTTTCAGGGCGCGCATTGTTGGGCTCCTTCAGGTTGGGATCAGCGCAGCAGGCTGTTCACGGCGTTGCGGATGCGTTCGTCTTCGGCCTGGAGAAAGCTCTGGCCCAGCTCATAGGCGCGCTGGACCTCGACCAGCCGGGCGACCTGGTCGATCGCATTGACGTTCGACCCTTCGAGAAAGCCCTGCATGATGCTGGCACCCTCGATCGGTTCGGTGCCGTCATCGGCGCGAAAGAACACCCCGCCCTCGCGGATCAGCCCATGCGGATCGACGGGCTTGAACAGGCCGATCTGACCCAACAGCCGCCCGGCACCGCTGATCGTGCCATCGGGGCCGATACGGACACCGTCGATATCGGGCGGCACAAAGATCGGCGCGCCATTGGCATCGATCAGCCGATAGCCATCGGGATTGACCAGATCACCCTGGGCGTTTGGGGTAAAGCTGCCGGCCCGGGTCAGCCGCTCGCCGCCCGGGGTTTCGAGCATGAAGAACCCCTCGCCGTCGATGGCCAGATCGAAATCACCGCCGGTCTGGGTCAGCACACCCTGTTCCTGCGAGGTGTTGCGCACCTGACCGCGCGCCATGGACAGCGACGAGGTTCCAAGCCCGCCGCGGACGAATTCCGAAAACACCAGCCCCTGCTGGCGATAACCCGAGGTGGCGGAGTTGGCGATATTGTTGGCCACGACGCGGGGTTTCGTTCAAAAGCCCGGATTGTCGCGACAGGATGGCATAGCTGGGCGTTTCCATCAGACACCTCCCGAAATCAGCGGAATGAGGGTTGTGGTGAAATAGTTGACGAGCGTCTGGGTCATGAAGCCCATCGAGATCCAGAACACGATCACGATGGCGGCCAGTTTCGGCACAAAGGTCAGCGTCATCTCCTGGATCGAGGTCAGGGCCTGGAACAGACCCACCGCCAGACCGGCGATCAGCGCCACCGACAGGATCGGAACCGAAGTGATCACCGCGATCCACAGCCCCTGCCGGACCGTGTCATAGAACAGGCCTTCGCTCATCATGGCTCAGACCGGCATCCGGAGGATTTCCTGATAGGCCTCGACCACCTTGTTGCGGACGGTGACAGCGGTTTCGACCGCCAGTTCCGATTGCGCCAATGCCTGCACCAGCGCATGCGGGTCGGCCTTGCCGATCATCGCCGATTGGGCCAGCTCCTCGCTGTGCTGCAGCGTGGCGGCGAAATCCTGGAAGGTGCCGCGCAGGCCCTGCGTGGCGCTGTCGTCTTTGGGGTCCGCCTGGGTGGCGGGGCGGGCCGAGGCATAGGCCTGGGCTGCGGAGAGGCTGCGGATATCCATTCTGGCTGTCCTTTATTTGCGGAGAAGTTCCATCAGGCTTGCGGACATCTGCCGCGCCTGGTCGAAAAGCTTGAGATTCGCCTCGTAGCTGCGCTGCGCTTCGCGGGCGTCGGCGATCTCGATCATCAGGTCGACATTCGACCCCTGGTAATGGCCGGTTTCGTCGGCCAGTGGATGCGAGGGATCGAAGATATCGGGCAATTGCCGCCGGTCGAGTTTAACCCGACCGGTGGTGACACGCTCGACCCCGTCGTCACGGCCGCGCTCTACCTCGAAAGGGACCGTCTTGCGGCGATAGCCCGGCGTGTCGGCGTTCGAGATGTTTTCGGACACATGGCGCAAGCGGGTGGCCTGGGCGCGCAGCGCGCTGGCGGTCACCGAGAGGGATTTGGAAAATTCGCTCATCTCAGCCTCCCTCACCCACGACCCAGGCCGACGCGCAGCATGTTCATCGAGGATTTGTAGATCGCGAGCGCGCGGTCATGCTGACGCTTGACCTCGACCGCCTTGAGCATCTGTTCCTCGATGCTGACATTGTTGCGGTTGGGGTCGCCCGCTGCGTTGGTTTCGAACGGTGCCCAGCTGGCGGCGGACGCCGCGGTGCCATTCAGATGGCTCGTGCGGCTGGCCTGCATGGCGGTGCCGGCAGTTTCGCGGGCAAAGGTTTCGGCAAAGGGGGCGATGTCGCGTTCGCGATATCCGGGCGTGTCGGCATTGGCCATGTTCTGGGCGATCACGGCTTGCCGTGTGCCTGCATGTGTTGCCATGGCGTACGCCATCTTAAAGACGTTCAAGTCCGAGAACATCGGGGCTTCTCCCTCGATCAATTTCAATCAAGGCTTAACCCCGATTCGTTTAGAAACCGTTTTCAGGAAATTGTTGGAGATATCCCGATGACGGCCCCAGACCCCCTCGCCCTGAAAGCCGAGTTCGACAGCCTCAGCCTGGTTCGACATGTGGGGCGCGTGACCGGCGTGGCGGGGGGCGTGATCCAGATTCAGGGCCTCGCCCGGCAGGCGCAAATCGGCGATCGGGTTGAATTGAAACGCAATTTCGGCCCGTCCCTGGGTGGCGAGGTGTTGCAGGTCGAGGGCAGCACGATCAACATGCTGCCCGACAGCGCGCCCGAAGGTGTGTCGCTGGGCAACCGCGTGGTTTTGCATCCGATTCCGGGATTCGCACCCGGGCGTCACTGGCTGGGGCGGGTGGTCGATCCGTTCGGGCGGCCGCTGGACGGGCGCCCCTTGATGCGTGGCTCCAAGGCGCGCGACCTGATGCGCGCGCCGCCGCCCGCCGTGCAACGCAAGCCCCTGGGTCAGCGTATGGCGACCGGGCTTGCAGCGCTGAACACGTTGCTGCCCATTGTGCGTGGCCAGCGGGTCGGCCTCTTTGCCGGATCAGGGGTCGGGAAATCCAGCCTGCTCGCCACGCTGGCCAAGTCGATGCAGGCCGATGCCGTGGTGGTGGCGCTGATCGGCGAGCGGGGGCGCGAGGTCAACGAATTCGTGGCCAAGGCGCTGGGCCCCGAGGGGCTGGCGCGCTCGGTCATCGTCGCGGCCACTTCGGACCAATCGGCATTGGTACGCCGCCGCTGTGCCTGGGCGGCGATGACCGTGGCCGAGAGCCTGCGCGACGAGGGGTTGAATGTCCTCTACCTTGCGGATTCGATCACCCGTTTCGCCGAGGCGCATCGCGAGATCTCCGCCGCCATGGGCGAGGCTCCGGCACTCAGGGGCTATCCGCCCTCGGTCACACCGCTGATCACCGGCCTGTGCGAACGCGCCGGTCCGGGAACCGAGAAACAGGGCGATATCACCGGCGTTTTCAGTGTGTTGGTGGCAGGGTCGGACATGGACGAACCGGTCGCCGATATCCTGCGAGGCGTGCTGGACGGGCATATCGTGCTAAACCGCGAAATCGCAGAACGTGGCCGCTTTCCGGCCATCGACATCAGCCGCTCGGTCTCGCGCAGCCTGCCGGATGCGGCCACGCCCGAGCAGAATGCGCTGATCGGCGAGGCGCGTCGCCTGATCGGTGCCTATGAGCAATCCGAGGTGATGATCAAGGCGGGGCTCTATAGCGAGGGCGCTGATCCGCTGCTGGATCAGGCGGTGCGCGTCTGGCCCGAGCTGGATGCATTTCTGGCCCGTTTGGACCCACAGGGGATCGAGCACAGTTTCTCGCGTCTGCAACTGGTGTTGCGCCGCTCCAAGTCCGGCCCCCGCCATTAGGCGAGGACCGGGGCTATCTCAGTCGGCGTCGGCCACACCCTCGGCCCGCAGGCGGGCGCGGCGGGCACGATAGCTGGGCAAGATAACGAGCAGTGCCGCCAGAACCAACAGGCCGACCGTCATCGGCCGTTCCAGGATGAAGCCAAGCCCGTCATAGAGCTGCATCGCGCGGGCAAAGTTGTTCTCCAGCATCGAGCCCAGGATGAACCCGATCAGCAGCGGCGCCAGCGGATAGTCGGCAAAGCGCAGCACAGTGGCACAAACGCCGAGACCCACGAGGATCAAGAGCTCGGTCGAATTATTCTGGCCGATATAGGCGCCCATCAGGGTAAAGAACAGGATGAACGGGATCAGGAAACTGCGTGGCACCGCCAGAATCTTGGCGATGTATGGGATCAGCGGCAGGTTCAGGATCAGCAGAATCAGGTTGCCCAGATACATCGAAATGATGACTGCCCAAAAGATCTGCGGATCGTCCACCATCAGCCGTGGCCCCGGCGTGACGTTCAGAGCGATCAGCGCGCCAAGCAAAATTGCCGTGGTGCCTGATCCCGGAATACCCAGCGTTAGCAGCGGCACAAAAGACCCTGTGCAGGCGGCATTATTGGCGCTTTCCGGTGCCGCCAACCCCTTGAGCGAGCCCTTGCCAAACTCTTCCTGCTCGGCCTTTGGGGCAATGTTGCGTTCAACCGCATAGCCAAGGAAGCTGGCGATCGTTGCACCGGCCCCCGGCAACACACCGATCAGGAACCCCTGTACCGATTGCCGCCCGATCACCGGCGCAATGGATTTCGCTTCGGCCCGGGTGATCCGCAGATCCTTGATCTCGCCGCTTTCGCCCCCTTGGGTCGATCGCGAGGGGTCGAGAACAAGATAGAGCGCCTCGGGCAGGGCGAACATGGCCATGGCCAGCGTGATGAAGCCGAAACCCGATTGCAGGTCCATCACCCCCATGGTGAAGCGCGGCATGTTGAACAGTGCCCCCTCGCCCACCGTGGCCATGATCAAACCGAGAAGCGTCATCAACAGCGCCTTGCCTACCTGCCCCGATCCTGCAAAGGCGGCGATGGCCGACAGCCCCACCACCATCAGCGCGAAATACTCGGCCGAGTGAAACAGCAGCGCGACCGAGGCCAGCGCGGGTGCAAATACCATCAACAGGATCGCCCCGATGGTGCCGCCGCAGAAACTGGAGATTGCGGCCACGGTCAGCGCCTTGCCGGCCTTGCCTTGCCGCGCCAGCGGATAACCGTCGAAGCTGGTCGCCACGGTCGAGGCGACACCGGGCGCGTTGATCAGGATCGACGAGGTCGATCCGCCAAAGATCGCTCCGTAGTAAACGCCAGCCAGAAGGATCAGCGCCGCCGAAGGGTCGCCAATTGTGATCGCGACGGGGATCATGATGGCGATGATCGACATCGGCCCCAGACCCGGCAGCATGCCGATAAAGGTGCCGATCAGGCAGCCGCCAATGACCATCAGGATATTGGTGAGCGAAAAGGCCGTTCCCAGCCCGATCATCAGTCCTTCGAGCATGTCAGCCTCCGTTTACCATGAATGCGGGCCAGGGGCTGAGGAAGATCCCCAGAACCACCTGGACCAGATACCAGACCAACCCGGCCGCAGCTGCCGCCACCGGCAACAGGATATGGAACCGCCGTTCTCCCAGGATCAGCGAGCCGATTGACAGGAAGGCCAGAGTCGAGAGCAGAAAGCCGAGGGGCCGCAGCAGCAGCGCATAGGCAACCATCAGTGCAAGCAACGCCAGAGCCTGACCCAACTTGTATTCGGTCAAACGGCGATAGTTGATCTCCATAGGCTTCGGCGCCGCCGCGCCCTTCTCCAGCCCCAGCAGAATTGACAGAGCGGCCAGAACCGCAAGTACCGACAGGATCTTGGGAAAGGTGCTAGGCCAGATCGGGTTGCGCTTCATGAAAGGGGCCAGGCCGGCATCCATGGTGAAAAAGGCAGCATAGCCATAAGCAAGGCAGATCATCAGGATGACAAGTGCGATCCATCGGTCGAGTGCCATGGGTGTCTCCGGTTCGGTCGGGTTGAGGGTGCAAGGGGGCGCTGCCCCCGCCGCCCCTGCGGGCGACTCCCCCGGGATATTTCCGGCAAGAGGAAAGAGTATGTTAACCTTGACGCCTCTGGCTGAAGTCACGGTACAGGCTGGGAAGCCGATGACCGTGCGAGGGGAAGGTTATCCTTCTTCGGTGAAGGGGAGAGCTTGGTCTGCTCCCCTTCCTCCTGCTTCGAATATCCCGGGAGCGCGAGGGTGGAATCCTCGCAATTCAGTATCGAGCGCGGCGCAGCCGCACCTTTGGATTACAGGAAACCCAGCTTGCGCATCAGGTCGCCGATCTGCTGCTCCTGCTTCTCCAGGAATGCACGGAAATCGTCACCGCTGTTGTGGATATTGACCCAGCCGTTACGGGCGCGCACGGCTTCCCATTCTGGCGTGTCATACATCTTGGCGATCGCCTCCTGATAGGCGGCAAGCCGGTCTTCCGGCAGGCCCGGGGCGCCAAAGAAGCCACGCCAGTTGACGAAGGTGGTGTCGATGCCCTGCTCCTTCATCGTTGGTGCATCGGGATAGGCGGCGACCCGGTCGTCCGAGGTGACGCCGATGATCTTGACCTCACCGGCATTGGCCAGATCCACCGCCTCGGAGAAGCCGGTGCTCAGCGCCGCGATTTCGCCCGAGAGCAGCGCGGCCATCGCCTTGCCGCCCGCATCATAGGCGATGTATTTCACCGCCAGCGAGTCCTTGCCCGCGGCCTCCATCACCATTGCGGCGACCAGATGGTCCATGCCGCCGGGTACCGAGCCGCCACCGATGGCAGTGCCGCTTGGATCGGCGTCAAAGGAGGCCAAAAGGTCGGTCATCGAGTTTACCGGGCTGTCCTTGCCAACCACAATGGCGGCGTAATCTCCGATCGTGCCAGCCACCAGGGTCAGATCGCGGAAGTTCTGCGGAAAGACACCGGTCAGTGAGCGGATGATGATCGGGGTCGAATTGACCATCAACGTGCCATGGTTCGAGGCGGCGTTTTCGATCAGATAGCCGATCGCCTTGCCGCCACCGCCGCCTGACATGTTCTCGTAACTGGCGGTGCCCGCCAGGCCCGCCGCGGTCAGCGCCTCTCCGGTGCCGCGCGCGGTGCCGTCCCAGCCGCCGCCGGCGCCGCCTGGGATCAGGAAATGAATGCTGTCCACGACCGGTTCTGCCCAGGACGGCGTGGAAAAGGCAAATGCCGCCGACGCGGCGGCCATCATGACCCGGCGGGTCAGGTTCGTTTTCATCATTGTATCCTCCCGTTTGACAAAGTGCGTTTCGCTTGCCCATGTGAAAGGAAAGCCACGCGAAGCTGACACCAACCTGTCGCATCCGGTTGAAAAGGAGAGGCAAGACATGCGGTTCCTGTTGGTCGAAGACAATCAGAGTCTGGCTTCGGCCATCCTCGACCGGCTGCGTCTGGACGGACATGTGGTGGATCACGCGGCGAATATTTCCTTGGCTGAAGAATTTGTGATCACAACGGATTACGATTTGATTTTGCTGGATATTATGCTGCCTGATGGGGATGGCCGCAGTTTTCTCAAGATGCAGCGCGATCACCGCAGCGAAACACCGGTGATCGTGTTGACCGCGCGGTCCGAGGTCTCGGACAGGGTTGGCGTTCTTGACCTTGGTGCTGACGACTATCTGACCAAACCTTTCGACTTTTCCGAGCTGGAGGCGCGCTGCAGGGCGGTTTTGCGGCGGCGGGGCGGGCGTTCGTCGAACCAGAAACGAATCGGTGGGCTGACTTTTGACCCGCTTTCGGGCCTTCTGGAGGTCTGCGGACTCGAGGTGCCCCTGCGGAACAAGGAGTTGCGGCTTCTGGAAATTTTTCTGGCCGCGCCTGACCAGATTTTCTCCAAGGCGCGTCTGGTCGACCGGCTGTTTTCCTATGACGAAGAGGTGTCGGAAAACGCGATCGAGGTTTATGTCGGCCGATTGCGCAAGAAAATTGCCGGCTCCGGCGTCGAGATTCAGACGGTTCGGGGATTGGGTTACCGGATACGACTGCAATGAGCGACCGGTTGCGCTCCAGCGGGTCGATCCGGCGCCGGTTGACGATACAGTTGGTGGGCAGCGCGGCGGTGCTGGCGGCGTTGTTGTTTCTGATCGTGCAGACCTTTACCCGCGAACTGGCCGAAGAGACCCATGACCGGATCCTGCTGGCCTCGGCCACGTCGATCATGGATGCGGTCTCGGTCCGGGCGCGCGAAGTGTCGGTCGATCTGCCCTATGCGGCTCTGTCGATGTTGAGCAATGTGAGCGATGACCGGGTGTTCTATCGGGTCATGCTGGGGGCAGAGACGCTCACCGGTTATGACGATCTGCCGGTGCCCCGACCAGAGCCGCGCGCGATCGGCGCGATGTTCGAAACGCTGGTCTACAAGGGTGAAAGCGTGCGGATGGCAACTACGGTGCGCTGGCTGTCACGCAATGGGGTTTCGACCCCGCTGACCATATCGGTCGCGCAGACCAGGACCGGACAGACAGAGCGGTTGGCCGACCTGACCCGGACGGCGTTGCTGTTGGGTGCGGGTTTCTTTGCCGTGGCGGTTCTATTGGCTGTGTGGACGGCGCAATCCTCGATCCGGCCATTGCGAGAGCTGGCGGGCATGGTGTCGCGCCGGGGGCCGACCGACCTGCGCCCGGTGACACGACCGGTTCCGGCGGAAATGGCACCGCTGGTCCGGTCGCTGAACAGTTTTATCGACCGATTGCGGCTCTCGCTGTCGCGCTCGGAGGATTTTATCGCCGAGGCGGCGCATCGGGTGCGGACCCCGCTGGCGACGGTGCGCACCCAGGCAGAGAATACGCTGCATCGGATCGAGCGGCCCGAAAATCGCAACGCCCTGCGCGAGATGATCCGCGCCATCGACGAAAGCTCGCGCGCGGCGGGGCAGTTGCTGGACCATGCGATGGTAAGCTTTCGCGCCGACAGTCTGGAGCGTACGCCCTTCGATCTGACCGATCTGGTGGCAGAACTGGTGAACCGGTTACGCCCGGTGGCCGATCTCAAGGATATCGAGCTGTTTCTGGAGATATCCGGGCCGCACGTCATGTCCGGCGATCCGATCCTGGTGCAGAACGCGGTGCGCAATCTTCTGGATAACGCAATCAAGTATGCGCCCGAGGAAAGCCGGGTCATTGTCTCGCTGGCAGGCGATGCGACGACACATGTTCTGTGTATCCGCGACGCAGCCGGTGGCTTCCACGAGGACGAGATCGACGGATTGACCGAACGTTTCGTTCGGGGGCGCAATGCCGAAGGTACGGTCGGTTCCGGGCTGGGGCTGACCATTGCGCGTGAAGTGGCCGAGGCCCATGGCGGGCGGCTTGACATTGCCAACACAAAGGATGGAGCCGGCGCATGCGTCTGTCTGCACTTTCCCTCTGCCTGACCCTGTGGGCGGCGATCGCCGGCGCCTTCGAGGTCGAGGAACACGCGCTGTTCGGCGCCGCGGATGGGCGGGTCCTGCGTATCTTGTCGACCACCGACACCCATATTCTGCGGCCGCTGATCGACAGCTTTCTGGACGCACGGCCGGGGGTTGCGGTGGATTACTTGTCGGTCAGCAGCGCCGAGGTGATGCGGGCCATCGTCGACGAAGGAGAGCGGTTCGACCTCGTCCTGTCCTCGGCGATGGATTTGCAGATCAAGCTGGCCAATGACGGTTATACCCGACCTCATCGCTCGGCCTGGACGCCGCTGGTTCCGGACTGGGGCAACTGGCGCGACCATGTCTTTGCCTTTTCGCAAGAGACAGCCTCGGTCGTGTTGTCGCGTGCGGCCTTTGCCGACCAGGACCTGCCGCGTACACGGCAGGACCTGATCGACCTGCTCAGGAGTGACCCGGACAGGTTTCAGGGTCGGGTGGGCACCTATGACGTGGCGGTCAGCGGGCTTGGCTATCTGTTTGCGACCCAGGATGCGCGCACCGCCGAGAGCTATTGGCGGTTGATGGAGGTTCTGGGCGGCTTGCAGGTCAAGCTCTACTGTTGCTCGGGCGAGATGATCGAAGCGGTGGCCGAGGGGCGCATCGACATGGCCTATAACGTTCTGGGCAGCTATGCCCGGGCGCGTACCGATCTGGCAGAGAGCATCCTGGTGATCGAGCCCGAGGAATACACCAACATGATGATGCGCACCGCAGTCATCATGCGCGATGCGGCAGAGCCGGATCTGGCAGGGGCGTTTGCCGATCATCTGATTGCGGCGGCCTGGTCCGACCCGCCGGCGCCGGACTATCCCTTTCCCGGCCCTCCTGCGACAGACCGGCCAGAGGGGGCCTCGCTGCGCCCCATTTCCCTGGGGCCGGGGCTGCTGGTCTTTCTCGACCGGCTCAAACGGCAGCGTTTCCTGGAGGAATGGCGCAACGCCGTCCAGCAAGAGTGATCGCCGCGTGACGTCGCGAAAGTCTGGACAGAGCTCGGGACGCGTCCTTGAGTGACCCAGGCGATATGCGGAGAGCGAGATGACATTCGACTATGTGATCGTCGGCGGTGGCTCGGCAGGATCGGCGCTGGCTGCGCGGCTGAGCGAGGATCCGGGCCGAACCGTCTGCCTGATCGAGGCCGGAGGGCGCGGCGACAGCCTGCTGATACGGGCGCCCGCGGCGGTGGTGGCAATGTTGCCAGGCAGGCCGCGTATCAACAACTGGGCCTATGAAACGGTGCCGCAACCGGGGTTGAACGGGCGCCGTGGTTACCAGCCTCGCGGCAAGGCCTTGGGTGGATCCAGCGCGATCAACGCCATGCTTTATGTGCGCGGTCATCGCCGGGATTACGATGAATGGGCGGAACTGGGCTGCGATGGCTGGTCCTGGGACGAGGTGCTGCCCTATTTCCGCAAATCCGAAAACAACCAGCGCGGCGCCGATCCCATGCATGGCGGCTCCGGTCCGCTGCAGGTGTCCGACCAGCAAAGCCCGCGCCCGATTTCGCGCGCTTTTGTCGAGGCGGGGGCCGCGATGCAAATCCGGCAAAGCGACGATTTCAACACCGGCGATAACGAAGGGATCGGCCTGTATCAGGTGACCCAGTTCCACAAACCCGGCCATCAGGGAGAGCGTTGCTCGGCGGCGCTTGCCTATCTCTACCCGGTGATGGGGCGGCCCAACCTGACCGTGATCACGCGGGCGCATGCGAAACAGGTGCTGTTTGAGGGCAAGCGCGCCATTGGCGTGCGCTATCGCAAGGCCGGGCAAAGCCACACTGCCCGCGCCGCGTGCGAGGTGATCCTGTGCGGCGGCGCCTTCAACTCGCCTCAGATGCTGCAGTTGTCGGGCGTCGGTCGGCCCGAGGATATCGCCCCTCACGGGATCGCGATGG
The DNA here is from genome assembly GCF_000011965.2 of Ruegeria pomeroyi DSS-3. Taxonomy (NCBI): domain Bacteria; kingdom Pseudomonadati; phylum Pseudomonadota; class Alphaproteobacteria; order Rhodobacterales; family Roseobacteraceae; genus Ruegeria; species Ruegeria pomeroyi. The sequence continues at coordinate 208,186 of NC_003911.12, forward strand.
TGCACGAGCTGCCCGGGGTGGGGCAAAACCTTCAGGACCATCTGGATTTCACCCTTGCCTACAAGTCCCGCGATACCGACAATTTCGGCTTGGGGCTTGCCGGGGCGGTGAACCTGTTGCGCCATGCCCGGGCCTGGCGGCGGGACGGATCGGGTATGATCGCGACTCCCTTTGCCGAGGGGGGCGCCTTCTTCAAGACCGACCCAGGCCTGGAGCGACCTGACATTCAGCTGCATTTCGTGATCTCCATCGTCGACGATCACGCCCGCAAGCTGCATATGGGATATGGGTTCAGCTGCCATGTCTGCGTTCTGCGGCCCGGATCGCGCGGAACGGTCTCGCTGGCCTCGGCCGATCCATTGGCAGCGCCGGTCATCGACCCTCAGTTTCTGTCCGATCCCGCCGATCTGAGCGCGCTGATGAAAGGGGTGCGCAAGACCCGCGAAATGATGCGGTCACAACCGCTGTCCGGCTATATCCACAAAGAGCTGTTCATCGACGGTGAGCCGGATGATGCCGGTCTGGAGCAGCATATCCGCGCCCGCGCCGACACCATCTATCACCCGGTGGGCACCTGCCGCATGGGTCGCGACGAGATGGCGGTGGTCGATCCGCAATTGCGGGTGCACGGGGTCGAGGGGCTGCGCGTTGTCGACGCCTCGGTCATGCCGCGGCTGATCGGGGGGAACACCAACGCCCCGACGATCATGATCGCGGAGAAGGCCGCCGACATGATCCGAGCGGCCGCGCAGGCGTGATAATCAGACAATCTTATATGTTATCCCTCTCTTAACGCCTGGACTGATATCCCTGATTTCGGGTGATAATGAAGGTGGTGGAGATGGGTGCGCATACCAATGCGGCGCCAATCATCATCAAGAAGAAGAAATCGGGTGGCGGCGATGGCCACCACGGTGGCGCATGGAAGGTGGCTTATGCCGACTTCGTGACCGCCATGATGGCCTTCTTCATGTTGATGTGGCTGCTGAACGCGACGACTGAAAAACAACGCAAGGGCCTGGCCGACTATTTCTCGGATTCCATTCCGATCAACCCGGTTTCGGGTGGAGGTGACGGCTCCTTTGGCGGCGACAGCATGTTTTCGGAAAACGCGATGGTCACGACCGGGACTGGTGGTGTGAATCGTCGCCGCGCGGATGCGGACCGCTCGCGCGGCTCGACCGGGGTCGACCGGCAGGGTGGCGAGGGAGAGCCGCTTGAAGAGTTCAAGACGCTCGAGGCCGCCTTGCAGGGCCGGGGCGGGGAAAGCCTGGTTTCCGAACAATTGCGCAAGCATATCGTGACGCGGGTGACCGATGAGGGATTGATCGTCGAACTGATCTCGACGGACGAATCGCCCCTGTTCGAAACCAATTCCGACCGTCCAACCCAATTGATGAAGGAACTGGCCAAGGTGGTTGTCCGTGCCGCGGACATGGTGTCGAACGGGATTGCGGTGGGTGGTCATATCCGGGCGCATCCAGTGGTTCTGGCGCGAAATCCGGTCTGGGAACTGTCCACGGCACGGGCCGAACGGACCCGTGTCCTGTTCGAAGGGTTGGGAATGAAAGAAGAGCGTATTCAGCGCGTTACCGGGCACGCGGATCGCAAGTTGACCGATCCAAATCCGATGGCCGCGCGCAACGACCGGATCGAGATCATCTTTCTGCGGAGTTGAAAAGGCAGAGATAGAAGGAATTTTAGCTGTTAGCGCGGTGTTAAGCGGTCGGGCGTTACCTGTTGCATCAGTTTTACGTGATGCAGCAGAAAGGCGTATCCATGACCATTTCATCTTCGCTCAACGCCGGGGTGGCGGCGCTGTCCGCAAATGCCAGCCGTCTGGCGACGATCTCGGACAATATCGCGAATTCGTCGACCTATGGGTACAAGCGGGTTGAAACGGACTTCCACGCGTTGGTGAATGCCAGCGGGCGTGGCAAGTATACCGCAGGGGGGGTCCGTACCACCACGCAACGTCTGATCGATCAGCGCGGTTCGCTGGTGTCCACATCGAATTCGACCGACCTAGCCGTGCGGGGGCGGGGGATGCTGCCGGTGATGCGCAGCTCGCAACTGGCATTGCCCCAGCAGGACATGCTGCTGGCGACCACAGGATCGTTCCGCACCGACGACGAGGGTTATCTGAAATCCGAGGCGGGTCTGGTGTTGATGGGCTGGCGGGCCAATCCTGATGGTTCCATCCCAAACTTGCCGCGCGATACGTCGGACGGGCTGGTGCCGGTGCAGCTGAGCGTCAATCAGCTGTCGGGGGCCCCAACAACCGAGATGGTGCTGCGGATGAACCTGCCCGCGACCGCGACCGAGGCTGGCTCGGCAGGCGATACGCAACCCCTGTCGGTCGAGTATTTTGATAACCTGGGCAAGTCCGAGAACGTGCAAATCGAACTGGTTCCCACTGTACCGGCGACCGGGGAAAGCAATGAATGGACGATGATCCTGCGCGATACCGCCTCTGGGGGGGCCGTCGTCGGGGAATACACGCTGACCTTTTCCGACGCGCGAACCGATGGCGGTACGCTGGCATCCGTGACTGCAACGACCGGTGGCGCCTATGACGCGACAACGGGATCGGTGGTGATCAACGTCGCTGGCGGCCCCATGGAGATCAATATCGGCCAACTCGGCGCCTCGGATGGCATCACGCAACTGTCTGACACTTTTGCGCCGGTTTCGATTACCAAGGATGGCACCGCGGTCGGCACGATGAGCCGGGTCGAAGTGGACGAGAACGGTTTTGTCTACGCCTTCTTCGATAATGGCGTCAGCCGCAGGGTGTTCCAGATTCCGCTGGTGGACATGCCCAACCCGAACGGGCTGGTTGCGCTGGACAGCCAGACCTATGAACCTTCGCGTGAAAGCGGCACCTTCTTTCTCTGGGATGCGGGCGATGGCCCGACCGGTGATCTGGTGTCCTTTGCCCGCGAGGAATCGACCACCGATGTGGCGACCGAGCTAACCGCGATGATCCAGACCCAGCGCGCATATTCGTCGAGTGCCAAGGTCATTCAGACCGTGGACGAGATGTTGCAAGAGACAACCAACATCAAGCGTTAACCCGTCATCAGCCAGCATCCTGATCAAGGAGGATTGCCATGACCATCTCGGCCGCACTCAATTCGGCCCTCAGTGGGTTGACCGCGGCAAGCCGTGCAACGGGGGTCGCGTCAGACAATATCGCAAACGCGCTCACACCGGGCTATGCCAGGCGGTCGCTGGAAGTGGCTGGCAACACGATCGGAGGGGCAGGGGTCCGCATTCTCGGAGTGGTCCGCAATTCGGATCCTGTGTTGCTCGCCAGTCGACGGGGTGCCGACGCTGCGCAGGGATATGCGGACGGTGTCTCTGGATTTCATACCCGCATGGCGCGCCTGGTCGGAAACGTCAACGATCCCCGGTCGGTGCCCAATCTGATTGCCGAGTTCGAAAGCAGCCTGATCGCCGCAGCAAGCACACCGTCGGTCCAAACCCGCCTCGACGCCGTCGCAACCGCCGCCTCGGAGCTGGCTACGGCACTCAATGCGGCCTCCAACGGGCTGCGCGAGGCCCGAAACGATGCGGATCGAAGCATCGGCCAACAGGTCGACCGTCTCAATACCGTGTTGCAGAATGTCGAAACGCTCAATGGGCGCATCCAGTCGGTCAAGCTTTCCGGTGGGGATTCCGCGCCTCTCCTCGATCAGCGGCAGAAGTTGATCGACGAGGTCAACACTATGATCCCGGTCAACGTGGTCGCGCGTGATCACGGCAGTGTGGCGCTGTTCACAGACGGGGGCGCAATCTTGCTGGATGGCCCGGCGGCGCAGCTGAGCTTTACGCCGACCCTCCAGACCATGCCGCATATGACCCTGGAAAACGGGTTGCTGTCCGGGCTCGAACTCAACGGTATGCCGCTGCGCCTCTCTGGTCCGACCTCGGCCATTCGGGGCGGGTCTCTTGCGGCGGCATTCGAGGTTCGAGACGATCTGGCAATCGAAGCGCAGCAGGACCTGGATGCGGTGGCCCGAGACCTGATCGAAAGGTTCGAGGCACCGGGCCTTGACCCGACCGCAGCGCCGACCGATGCCGGATTGTTTACCGATAATGGCGCGCGATTCTCGGCGAGCGCGCAAACCGGTTTGGCGGGACGGTTGAAACTAAACGCCTCGGTGGATCCAGGCCAGGGCGGGCAGAGCTGGCGCCTGCGCGATGGTCTTGGCGCCGCAGTTCCCGGAGCGGTGGGCAATGCGCAACAGATAAATGCGTTCCATCAAGCGCTGACCGCCACGCGCACACCGTCCGATCCGCGGTTCGGAACCGGTGACATGACCGCCAATCAGGTTGGCGCGGCTCTCTTGTCCCGGGTTGCGCAGAATGAAAGCCTCGCGACCGAACGGCTGACATTTGCATCCGCAAGCCGAACCGAAATGCAGAAACTCGAGCTGGAACAAGGTGTGGATACCGATGTCGAGTTGCAGATGCTGATGCAGATCGAACAGGCCTATGCGGCAAACGCACGCATGATCGAGACGGTTGGCGAGATGATGGACACTTTGCTGAGGTTGTAACTTATGGCTATGAATTCCTTGGGAGATCTAGCACAGAATCTGATGTTGCGCAGCTATGGTGCCCGCATCCGGACTGAGATCAATACCCTGACGCGCGAGTTGAGCACCGGCAAGGTAGCCGATGTTACCAAAAGGCTCAGGGGTGATTTCTCGCATCTTGCCGATATGGATCGATCTTTGCGACGGCTGTCGGCCTTCGCGACCGCAAATGCCGAGACCAGGCTGCTGGCGTCTGCGAGCCAGACAAGTCTTGGTATCGTCGAACAGACGGTCACCGATCTTTCGGATTCCCTGTTGTCGGTATCGCTTTCGAACCAGGCAGTCAGCCATGCGCAAGCGGGCGTGAAGGCCCAGGGTGCACTAGAGACGATGATCTCTGCCCTGAACACATCGGTGGGCGGGCGCAGCCTGTTTGCGGGCGTGGCAACCGATCAGACGGCGCTGGCCTCTGCCGATACTCTGATGGCGGGGTTGCGGTCGGCGCTGACCGGTCTGTCGACGCCCGCCGATATCATGCAGGCTGCGCAGGATTGGTTTGACGACCCCGCAGGTTTCGCGGCAACAGTCTATACCGGATCGGATCAGTCTCTCGGATCGACTCAGGTGTCCGAAGACACCAAGGTGTCGCTAAACAGGCGGGCCGACGATCCGGCCTTTCGCGATGCAATGCGCCTGGCCTCGGTTGCGGCCCTGGCTGAAGATCCGGCCCTTGGCCTGTCTTCGACAACCAAGACCGCATTGTTTGAGCAGATCGGAGTGGGTCTTCTGGGTGCCCGCGACGGGGTGGTCACGCTTCAGGCCGAGATCGGAGATGTAGAGGGTCGGATCGAAAAGGCTGCCACCCGAAACGGAGCAGCAAAGAGCGGTCTCGAACTCGCGCGCGGCGAGTTGTTGAGCGCCGACCCCTATGAGACCGCTATTCGCCTTGAGGCCGTGCAGTTTCAGCTGGAAAGCCTTTACACAACCACCGTGCGCAACTCGCGCCTCTCATTGGTGAATTTCCTCAGATGACCCTGATCCGTTTGCTCGCCTGTCTCCTGTTTCTTCCCTGCCTGGCCCAGGCGGGGGCGGTCCGCCTGAAGGACCTTGTCGAATTTGACGGGGTCAGGGGAAATGACCTGGTCGGATACGGTCTGGTGGTGGGTCTGAACGGGACCGGCGACGGGTTGCGCAACGCACCTTTTACCGAAGAGATCATGTCGAACATCCTTGAACGGCTGGGTGTCAATGTGACGGGCGAGGATTTTCGCCCAAAGAACGTCGCCGCAGTGTTCGTCACCGCCGCTCTGCCCCCCTTCGCGCGGGTCGGCAGTCAGATCGATATCACGGTATCCGCCATCGGCGACTCAAAGAGCCTGCTTGGAGGTACCCTGATCATGACACCGCTGAACGCCGCGGATGGGCAGATCTATGCGGTCGCACAAGGTACCGTGCTGGCCGGCGGCGCCTCGGCCGAAGGTCAGGCGGCTTCGGTGGTGCAGGGGGTGCCGACATCGGGCGTGATCCCCGCTGGTGCCCGGGTAGAGCGGGAGATCGAATTTGATCTGGGGTCCCTAACCCAGCTGCGCCTTGCGCTGCGTGAACCGGATTTCACCACAGCCGGCCGGATCGAGACGGCTGTAAACTCCGCGTTTAACGGCCGGGTCGCGGTGATGCGCGATTCGGGAACTGTAGAATTGGACATCGCGGCCACTCAGGCCAGATCGCCGGCCCATGTGATCGGTCGGATCGAGAACATTCTGGTCGAGCCCGAGCGCAAGGCGCGCGTGGTGGTGGATCAGCGTTCGGGCACCATCGTCATGGGGGCGGACGTGCGCATTTCTCGCGTGGCCGTGTCGCAGGGCAGCCTGACACTGCGGGTCGAGGAAGCGCCGATCGCGGTGCAGCCCAACCCGTTTGCCGACGGGGACACCGTTGTCGTGCCCAGAACCAACGCCGAGATCGAGCAGGAGCCCGGTATCAAGCTGGCCGAGGTACCCGAGAGCGCGTCGCTGTCGGATGTGGTGGCGGGCCTCAATGCGCTGGGTGTGTCACCCCGCGACATGATCGACATTCTGAAAACCATCAAGGCGGCCGGCGCCCTGCACGCAGAGTTCGTCGTGCGCTGACGGCATCCGTAGCGATCAGAACGGCCGGCCCCGTCGAATGGGCCGGCCGTGTCCGTTTGCCCATGCGTCAAAACACAAGTTTTGCATCATGCGCTGCAAACATAATTGCCCCGCCTAGGGGCGGGGCGAAGCAGGCAGGGTGCAATCGAATGATCGTTCAGGGCATGTAGCTGCGAACCAAAGCGCTTGCGATAAGCGACCAGCCATCCGCCAGCACGAAGAAAGCCAGCTTGAAGGGGAGGGACACGGTCGCCGGCGGCACCATCATCATGCCCATCGACATCAACACCGCAGCCACCACCAGATCGATGATCAGGAACGGCAGAAACACCAGAAAACCGATCTGAAACGCGCGCGCGATTTCTGACAGCATGAAGGAGGGAACCAGCACCGAGAGCGGCGCTTCGGGAGTCGCCGTCAGCGCCGCACCGTCAGGCCGCAGATTGGCCATGGCAAAGAACGTATCCGCGTCGAGCCGGGCGGCCATGAAGGCCTTGAACGGCGCGATTGCTTTCTCCAAAGCGGGTTCCAGCGCCAGTTCCTCGGCCATCATCGGAGCGATACCCGTTGTCCAGGCCTCGGTGAACACGGGCTCCATTACGAAATAGGTCAGAAACAGCGCCAGGCTGACGATGAGCATATTGGGAGGCGACTGCTGCAAGCCGATCCCCTGGCGCAGGATCGCCAGAACCGTGACCAGAAACGGGAAGCAGGTGATCATGATAGCCAGCCCGGGGGCCAGGCTGAGCACGGTGATCAACAGGATCAGCTGGATCGTGCGCGCCGATACCGATCCACCCTCTCCCAGCGAAAGGGAGATATCCTGCGCGGCCACCGGCCCGGCAAGCATCGCGCCGGTCAACAAGGTGATCGCGGCCAGAACAGGGGCTGCGCGCCTCATCCCAGGTCGCTGGCCAGATCCGAGATCTCGGTGAGCCGAACCGCGAGCTGTCCCGCCTGTTCGCCGGTCAACTCTTCGAGCTGGCCGCGTGCTACCAGGCGATCGCCAACATAGAGATCGACCGGGTCCTCGACACGTTTGTCGAGGGTCAGCACGGCGTTTTCACCGAGCCCGATCAGATCGCGGATCAGCGGTCGCGCACGCCCGACCGAAACGGTGATCTCGATCGGGACCGAGTTGAACGGGTTCTTTGCCTCGATCGGTTTTTGCGGGTCGCTCATGTCACGATACCTCTTTGGCCTGATGCAGGAAGGAGTCCATCGCATCGCTGATGGAACTCAGCAGGGCGGAACAATCGACGTCGCGCTCGGCCGTCCCCACACGAAGACAGGCCTGTCCCGCGGGAAGCGATGATTCCTCGACAAGCTGGACAGGGAAGGAGAATTCTTCGGAAAGGATCGGCTTGAGCGTGGCGCTGACGCCCGAAGGAACGATCAGAAGCGCCGGTTGCGCAACCTGTTCGCGGGCCATGGATTTGAGCTGTTCGACAATGTGATGCGTATAGCTGCGGTCCATCGTCTGAGGCAGCACCGTGCCGATCAGACTTTTGAACATCGGCTCCAGAGACTGGGTCATCTGGCTCAGCGCCTCGTGATAGGTAAAGGACAGGTCCTCGAGATTGCGGGCCAGAGTGGCGTTCAGCTGACCCTGCTCTTCGGATCGGGCCGAAACCGCATCATCCCAACCAGCGGAATACCCCTGCTCAAAGGCCGTCAGGCGATACTCTTCAAGCGTGTCCTCGTCCATCAGCCGGACCCGGCTGGGGTCCATCAGGTTGATCTCGAAGTCTTCCAGCAGATGCGCGATGGTCATCAGGCTTTCTCCTCATTCTCTTCCAGCCAGCTGCGCAGGATTTCCACGGTCTCTTCCTGCTTGTCGCCGATCATTGCGCGCAGGCGGTCGACGGGCGTTCCGCTGGACCCGACCAGGGCAGGAACGGTGCCGCGTTGTTGGGTAGCTGCGCCGGGTAGTTGGTTTTGCCGCGGGCTGCCGTCATCGATCTCGCCGGTCAGCGCCGGACCGGCGGATTGTGCGCCGCTCTGATTCGGCGGCGGCGCCACTGCCAGAAGCGGCGCGGAAACCGCCGGTTTGGTCAGGATCGGGCGCACGACGAAGAGCCCCAGAACCAGCGTGACCAGGGCCAGCGTGGCCATCTGGATCAACGACATCAGATCGAATGTCAGCCCTTGCAGCATCGAACTGCTCGCCAGGGTGCCTTGCGGTTCCAGATTGGGCAGCTCCATGGATTTCAAGGTGATCACATCACCCCGGTCCTGATTGAAGCCGACCGCCGATTCCACCAGTTCCCGCAGTGCGGCCAGTTCTTCCTCGGGCCGCGGCGTAAACTGGCTGGACCCATCCTGGGCGGCACCCGGCAATCCGTTAACCAGGACCGCGACACTCAACCTTTTGATGGCGCCCGGGGTGCGCAGAATCTCTGTCTCGGTTTCCGAGACCTCGTAATTGACACGCTCACGGGTTGCGCTGGTACTCGAGTTCGATTCGTCACCGACCGCACCGTCCCCATCGGGCAGATTGGAGGCCACCGTCACATCGGTCGTCTGGTTCTTGGAGGCGTCCGAGCGTTCTTCGACATCGGTGCTGATGGCAACGCGGCCATTGGGATCGAACCGGCGTTCACGGATCGATTCCGTCTCGGTCACGGTGTCCAGGCTGACCTCGACAATTGCGTTGCCACGCCCGACTCGTGCTTCGACAAGCCTCAGGACCCGTTCGCGCATCTGTTGTGCGCGATCCTCGGAGGTGCTTGACGTCGGGGTCTCGGGCGTGCCGATCACATTGCCATTGGAATCAACGACCGTAACACCCTCGGCGACCATGCCCGACACCGCCGAGGCGACCAGGTAGCGGATCGCATTTGCCTGCGCTGGTGTCACCTCTGACCCTGATGGAACAACCGAGACAGAGGCTGTTGGTTCGATGCTGCGCTGAAACGGGTTGGAGGAGCTGTTGGCGATATGCACCCGGGCTTGGGCCACATGGGGGCTGGCCACGATGGTGCGGGCCAGCTCGCCCTCCTTCGCCCGCCAATAGGCGGCATCGAACATCTGGGATGTGGTGCCGAATCCACTCAGCGAATCGAGCAGCTCGTAACCCCGGCCACCATTTGCCGGCAACCCTTCGGAGGCCAGCGTCAGGCGCAACTCGTCACGTCGAGCTGCTGGCACATAGATCGAGCCGCCGCGCACCTCGTATGGAACGCCCTGCTGTTCCAGCGAGCGCACGACCTCGCCCGCTGAACCGCTTTCAAGTCCTGCATAAAGCAGCTGCATATTTGGCGACCCGGCCATTCTGGTCAGGCCAAGCACGCCCAGAAACACCACCAAGGCAGCACCGATAACGATGAACTGCTTCTTTTTGTCCAAACTTGCCCAGACACTTCTTATCTGCTGCACGTCTACCTCCGTCTCGCCGACATTCTGCGCGGCGCTCCTCCTGTTTCTCCGATTGGCCTTAACAATCGGTTAGTTCCTGCCGGGCTATTACGGTTACCGAACCAAACACGAGGACGGCATGACCGACGCAACTGCCGATGAGGTCGAACCAGAGAAGAAATCAGGCAAGAAGGGCCTGATTGTTGGGCTAGTTCTGGCGCTTGTCGGGGCGGGCGGCGGTTTCTACGCGACGGTTTCGGGGCTGATTCCCCTGGGCGCTCAACCAGCCGAAGAACATGGAGAGTCGGGCGGAGATCATGGCGCTGTGGTGCCGGATGCCTTGCCCAATGTCGCCTATGTCGACTTGCAGCCGATCATGGTGTCGCTGCTCGGGGAAGGGGGCCAGCGGCACCTGCGGTTTCATGCCCAGCTGGAAGTACCCGAACAATACCTGGCCGATGTCGAGAAGATCAGGCCACGAATCGTCGATGTCCTGAATGGCTACCTGCGTGCGATCGAGATCAGTGATCTCAGCGATCCGCTGGCTCTGACCCGTCTGCGCGGACATATGCAACGCCGGATCAACATCGTTGCGGGTGAGGGGCGCGTGAAGGACGTGCTCGTGATGGAATTCGTGCTGAACTAGGAGAGAGCCTTGGAACTTATTGCGGATATTCTTCTGGTTGCCGGCGCGTTGGGCGCTGGTTTGTATTGTTTCGTTCTCGGTCGGCGATTGAAGCGGTTCAATGACCTCGAAAGAGGGGTCGGCGGTGCGGTTGCGGTGCTGTCCTCTCAGGTCGACGAGCTGAACAGGACGCTCGCGGCCGCGCGCGAGGCGTCAGACAATTCAGGCGCCGCACTGGGAGACTTGACCGGGCGTGCCGAGGCGGTTGCGCAGCGGCTTGAGCTGATGATGGCGTCGATGCATGACGTCGCACCTGCGCAGGAGGTATCGGCGCCGCCCGAAGTGGTCCGGCAAGAACCCAAACCGGCGCGCCCCGATGAGGCGAAACCGGCACCCGCCGGCGTGATGTTCATGCGGCATGACCGGGGCAATAGCGGGACAACGCCATGAAACGCAAGAAGTCCGGAACTGCGGGACGCGGTGGTGCGCTTCTGCTGATTTCAGTGTTCATGATCGGCTCCGCGGTCATCCGCATCGCTCTGGAAGCGGGGCCAGCCCTGGCGCGTGGTGCGGTAGAAGAGCCCGTTTCGGATCTTGCTCGAAAGGACGAGCGCGCTACTCCGGCGGCGGCCGATCTGCACGCGCTTCTCGCCACGCTGCGGCAACGCGAACAGGATCTGGAACAACGGGAATCGCGCGTGATGGAGCGGATGCGGGCGCTGGAGATTGCCGAAGTGGCGATCGACCGAAAGCTGGCCGAATTGACCCAGGCCGAAGAGGCGCTGCGCGAGGCTGTGGCGACAGCCAGTGTCGCTGCGGAAAACGACCTGAGTAAGCTGACCGAGGTTTACGAGAAGATGAAACCCAAGGAATCGGCCGCCCTGTTCGAGGAGATGGACGCCACCTTTGCCGCCGGCTTTCTCGCCCGGATGCGCCCCGAAGCCGCGGCAGACATCATGGCGGGTCTCAGCCCCAAGGTGGCTTACACGATAAGTGTCGTTCTGGCGGGTCGAAATGCAAATGTCCCAACCGAATAACAACGGGAAATTAGGAAACTCCTGCTTGAGTCGAGTCTCAACCGGAAAGAGCGGAGTGCGGAAATGATCGGCATCCTTGGTATCGTTGTCATCTTTGTGATGGTCTTCGGCGGCTATCTCGCGGCCGGTGGCAAGATGACGATCATCCTCAAATCCCTGCCTTTCGAGATGATGATGATCGGTGGCGCAGCGACAGGCGCCTTTCTCATTTCCAACGATATGGGCGGGGTGAAGCATACGCTCAAGGATGTCGGAAAGGTATTCAAGGGCCCGAAATGGAAGCCCGAGGATTATCGGGATCTGCTCTGCCTATTGTTTTCGCTGATCCGGATCGCGCGACAGAATCCTGTCGAGGTCGAGCAGCATATCGAGGATCCGGCGAGTTCTGCGCTGTTCTCCAAATACCCGCGAATCCAGGCCGATCACGAAGCGGTGGACCTGATCTGCGACACCATGCGATCGGCGTCGATGAACTATGACGATCCCCATCAGGTCGAAGAAGTTCTGGAAAAACGGATGGAGGCGAACCTGCATCATGCGATGCATTCCAGCCATGCGCTCCAGACCGTCGCCGACGGCTTGCCCGCCCTGGGGATCGTTGCCGCCGTTTTGGGCGTCATCAAGACAATGGGGTCGATCGACCAGCCGCCCGAGGTTCTTGGCAGACTGATCGGCGGCGCGCTGGTCGGGACGTTTCTGGGGGTGTTCCTCGCCTATGGGCTGGTTGGCCCCTTTGCATCCAAGGTCAAGGCCGTTGTCGAAGAAGACAATCATTTCTATCTGCTGATCAAGGAGGTGCTTGTCGCCAATCTGCACAACCACAACCCGGCGATGTGCATCGAAGTCGGACGACAGAATACGCCCTCTCATATTCGTCCCGGCTTCACCGATTTGGAGCAGGCCCTGAAAGACCTCAAACAGGACGCGGCGTGATGCAGAGGATACTGGCCGTATTCCTTTTGCTCTACCTGGCTTTGCCGGTGGCGGCAGCCGAGGTCGAGGTACGGTCGGGCGAGCATCAGAGTTTCACCCGACTGGTTATGCGCATCCCGAGCCAGACCAAGTGGACCCTTGAAAACAGCACAGGGTCGGCCCGATTGAAAGTCGATCTTCCCGACCTGAAACTGGACTATGGTGAAGTGTTCGACCGTGTGCCGCGCAAGCGGCTTTCGGAGTTGCACCAAGAGAAAGCTGGCGCTCCGCTCGAGTTGCAATTTGCCTGCGATTGCGAAGCGAGAGCCTTTGTTCAAGGTGGTACATTGCTTGTGATCGACATACGGGACAGGCCCGCAAGTGATCCGCCGCTGGTGCTGCCCCTTGTACCTGAGCGCGTGCTTGCGTCTGGGGACGGAGTTGGCGCCGACCATCCGATCGAGGATCGCGAGGAGGATTCGGGGGTTGCCGTCAACCCCCGGTCCCAACCGTCAGGGGGTGCCAGCCAGCACACCTTTCTGGATTTCTCCGCCCCGATGGCCGGAGAGCGAACGGTGGAAAACAGGCTTTACTCACGCATCATGAGAGGAGTTGATCAGGAAGTTCTGGCTCTCAGCCCTCGAGAGGCGACGGACCCTGATGACCAGATTTCAGCGGCTCAGGCCGCGTTGACCGAAACGCTCGCTGCGGGGTTGGGGTTGCCGAACCTGCGCGTGACGACGGTGGTTGATCGCGACCTGCGTGCTGCGCGCGAGGGAACTGCCAGCCCGACAATTGCGCGCAAGTGTGTTGACGATCAGAAACTGGCGGTCCCGGATTGGGCGGACGATAGCCCTTTCAGTACCCAATACGCGGTCTTGCGAGATGGCCTTTATGGTGAGTTCGACAGGATCAATGCGCAGGCCGCACTGGCACTTGTCCGGTTTTACATTCATTTCGGGTTCGGAGACGAAGCAAAAGTCAATCTGGAGTTGCTGCAACCCGCATCCCCGGATCGTCAACTGCTCGCATCGCTTGCCGCCGCTGTCGAAGGGCGTCCGGCTCCGGTCGACAATCCCTTGGCGGGGCTTCAGGGATGCGACAATGATGCGGCGATGTGGTCGGTACTCAGCGAGAGGCATGCCCCTGAAACAACGAATACAAACGCAGTTCTGCGCAGCTATGGGCGCCTACCCGTGCATTTGCGCGCCTATCTCGGCCCCGTCTTGGGAGAGTATTTGACCGATGCCGGTTTCGTCGACGCGGCTCAGCAATTGGTGCGGGCGGTAGAGCGGAGTGATGAAGGGGACAAGGCGTCCATAGCCGTTGTCGAGGCCAAACTTGCCGGGCTCAAGAACGAGCCGGCTGTTCAGGAGCAGAAGCTGACCGAGGTGATAGAAGACGCGTCCGCTTCGACCCATGCACCGCTCGCCTTGATTGATCTGATCGAAAAGCGCTGGGTCGAGGGCGGTGATGTGACCGAGCAGGAGTTACTGTTGGCCGCGTCATTCGTTCACGAATATCGCCGGTCGGAAATCGGGCCGCAGATACAAACGGCCTATGTGATCGCACAGGCTCTGTCAGCGCAGTTCGACGAGGCGATGAAGACGTTGCTGGATCCGGGCCAGGATCGAAAATCCCAAGTTTGGCGGGAAACGGTCGACCGCATCGTGAAGCGGATCACCTCTCACGGAGATGACATCACATTTTTGCGTCACGTCGCCATGCTTGAAAGCGATCTTTTTCTGTCGGTGAACACTGATACCGTGACGCAGGTGGCGCGGCGATTGAATGATCTGGGTTTTTTTGAGGACGCGCTGCGCTATGCCGACCGACCGCAAGATCGCAAGAGCCGTCCTGCGCGGGTCGAGATCATTGCCCGTGCGACGCTTGGCACCGGTCGTCCGCATCGGGCGTTGCTGGAACTTGAAACAGCCAGTGGTCCCGAGGTAGAGCGCCTACGCGCCCAGGCCATGCGAGAAGCAGGAGCGTTGGAACAGGCAGCAGAGGCATTGACGCGCGCTGGTGATCTGGAGGCGGCGAGCCGGTACCTTTGGTTGGCTGGTGCCGAGGCGCCGATTGATGGCGGCGAAGAAACCCGGTTTGGCGGGATTCACTTGATGGGCCGTGCCCTGCTGGAAGAGCGGGAACCATCCTCGGGAACGCCGCTTGCCGCGGCGCGGGAAATGGTTGACGACAGCGCGCGGGTACGTGACCAGATCGACTCCTTGTTGAATCGTTTGCCGTGACTGAGCCAGTGAGTACAGGCTGGTTGCCGGCAGGGTATCAGGGGTGACGTCACGATTGTGTCCCGTGTCAGCGGCACGCCCCCGTGCGCAGGGATGGGACGAAACCTGTTCGTCGCCAAACCAGACCACTACGACCGCCGGACCATGATCCTATCTGAGATCGAAAGGGCTTGTTGCCAGCCAGAACAACGCCGGTTGACCGTCAAAGCGGAACTGGAAATCTTCTCGACACCCTGAAACCCTTGGCCTCGGACAAAGATCCTTGCGAGGTGTTTCAGGTCAGGATCGATGGCTCTCGATCATCAAACGATGGTTTGACCGATTGGGTCGAACAGAAGATCCATCACATCACAGAAGCGGCTGTCCGGGGCGGTCAGGCCCAGGGTTGCGTCTCGCAGCGCCGAGGCCCGGGCCCGACCAAGGCAGGGCACAGCGAAATCCATGAATTTGTCGGTAAGCTCGTCGCGGGTCATCGGCGCTTCGGGACCGCCACGGGCGTTGATATCGCCCGATTTCAGAACGCGCCCATCGGTGGTGGTGATCTCTACATCTGCCCATCGACCGGCTGGAAACCGGCTGCTGTGGCGGGGGTCTTCGCTTACGGTGATCCTCTGCATGATCTCGGCCACCAGCGGATCGGTCAGGCCGGATCCGGCGACATGTTCGACCCCGATACGCCCATATGCGATCTGGACAGCGACCGGAAAGGGCAGCGCGTATTGCGCGATCGCGGTGGTCGGCGGCAGCCCCTGATAGAGGCAAGCCGCCTGATGAAAGCTGTTCACATGAACTTGCGCAATATCGGCGTGCGACAGCCGGTGATCCAGCATCACCTGCCGTACCCCGTCAATGGCGGCATGCGCCCAGCGACAGATGGGGTAGGGTTTCACATATTGGTGCTGCATTTGCCAGAACCGGCCCAGATCCGCCCAGTAGGGGGCGGCCTCTTCCGCCTCGGCGGTGATGGCCGGCGCGCCGGTGAAACCCCGTTCGGCAAGGATCGCTGCCGACGTGCCGACCAGCGCACCCCAGCCCGAACCGTCATGCAGCATCGTCGGTGTCGCGATCTCGCGCATCATCTGGCTGCGTGGGCCGTGGTATTCGGCGATGCCCATGGCCTGGCGCAGCGTCTCGGGGTCTTGTCCGCGCAGCCGGGCGGCCATTGCTGCGACGCCAAGGCAGTTCCAGGCGCCCGAAGTGTGGTAGTCGCTGACGGTGGCGTGCAGCGCGATACCCGCGCGCCCCGCCACTTCATAGCCGACCGTCACGGCGGCCAGCGCCTCGGGGCCCGAGAGGTCGGGCAGATGCTGCGCCAGCGTTGCCAGGGTAGGGATCACCACCACCCCGATATGACCCTTGGTCGGGTTGTAGCCGTCATGCCCATCGAGATTATCGGTCTGGGTGGCGGCGGCATAGGTCGCCCCGGCAAGGCTGACTGCGCGCCCGTCGAACATCATGCGCGCCTGGTAACGCGGGTCGGCCGACCCATAGAGCAGGGTCGCGGAATCGCGTGCGATCACGCCCGCGTCGAGCGGGCTGGCCGCGGCGATTACCCCGAGCGTGTCGAGCATCATCAGCGCGGCGGCCTCGCGCACCGGGGCGGGGATATCCTCGGACCGGGTGTCGAGTGCAAAGGCGGCGATGCGCCCGAATGTGGGGGACAGGCTGCTTTGCTGCTTTGTCATATGCGTGTTCACGGGCCCTCCTTCGCCCTGTGCGGGCGTCCTCGGGACAAGGCTACCGCGCGGGTCGGCGTGCTGCTCGCGAAAAGATCGACGCCGTGCCCCCTGATTTTGATGTGCAATGTCGGTTTGTGGCCTGTGATGGGGCAGGTCGTGCTTGCCCGCTCCCCCTGCGCTGGCGTTAGATCGGCGTCATGAAACACCTGCCGCATCTGACCTTTCTGCGCTCGTTCGAGGCCGCCGCACGGCATCTGAGCTTTACCGCCGCCTCGGAAGAGCTGCATTGCACTCAGTCAGCGGTCAGCAATCATGTCCGCTCGCTCGAGGAGTTTCTGGGCCGGCCGCTGTTTGTGCGGCTGCCCCGGACCCTTGCGCTGACCGAGTTGGGAGAGGCCTATCTGCCTTCGGTGCGGCGCGCCTTGCAAGAGATCGACATCGCCACCGAGGCGCTGCTGTCGCAGCGGCATCGGCGTGAGGTCGTGGTGTCCTGCCCCACCAGCCTGGCCAGCCTTTGGCTTGCCAGTGTACTGCGTGCGTTTCAACGGGAGCACCCCGAGGTTCAGGTGACGGTTCACGGCACGGTCTGGGCCGATGTCGAGGCCGATG
This sequence comes from Ruegeria pomeroyi DSS-3, assembly GCF_000011965.2. Classification (NCBI taxonomy): domain Bacteria; kingdom Pseudomonadati; phylum Pseudomonadota; class Alphaproteobacteria; order Rhodobacterales; family Roseobacteraceae; genus Ruegeria; species Ruegeria pomeroyi. Next base: position 225,327 of record NC_003911.12, read on the forward strand.
TCTCGGATATTTCGATCACCATTCACCATGTGGACGATATCCCCGAAGGCGCGCTACAGCTTTGGTCCGAGACGCTGGCCCTGGTCTGCGCGCCGGGCTTCGAGGTCGAAGGAGCCCCGCTCACCACCCCGACGCAGCTGGGTCAGGCGCGGCGGATCGAGGTGATGGGGCGCCCGGCCTATTGGGATCTTGTGGCGCAGAACTTTGGCTTGCCGGGGTTCGAGATGGCAGGCGGGCCAAAGACGGATGTCTCGACCCTGGCCGCGGAACTGGCCGCACAGGGGGCCGGCTGTGCCGTGTTGCCCCGCGTTCTGGTGCGCCCCTATCTGGAGCGGGGCGCGCTGGTCGAACCCTTCGCGACCGAGATCGCCAACCCCTGGGCCTATTGCGCCCGGTTCAAGGCGCGCACGCCCGCGCCGTCGGTGCGGCTGTTCCGGTCCTGGTTGCTGGAGGCGGCGGCCCGGGTCGGCGAGGGGGACTAACCCCTCAACCGCGCGCCGGCAGGATCGAAGGGCGGTTCGGCCAGCAGCACCGCCCGGTGCGGTTTGCCAAGGATGAACACCTCCAGCACGTCGCCCGGTTGCGCCACCGCCGGATTGACGAAACCGATGGCCAGCGACTTGCCCACCGAGTAACCATAGGCGCCCGAGGTCACCCGCCCGGCCGGGCGCCCATCGGGGGTAAAGATCGGTTCGCCGCCACTGGCGTCCGCCCCATGCACGGCCTCGATCTCGAAGACCGACAGCACCTCGCGCACCGGGTAGTCCTTGATCTTCAGCCAGGCCGCTTTGTTCAGGAAGTCCTTGTCCGCCTTGATCAGCCGGTCCAGCCCCACCTCCTGTGGCCAGTATTCCGGGCTGTATTCCCGGCCCCAGGAGCCATAGCCCTTTTCGATGCGCAAGGACCCCAGTGCCCGGCTGCCCACCGGCCCGCCGCCGACCTCGCGGGCCGCAGCAATCAGCGCAGTGTAAAGCCGCACCTGATCGCCCTCGGCGCAATGCAGCTCACAGCCCAGATCACCGGTGAAACTGACCCGGATCGCCAGGCAGGCCACCCCCGCCACCTCGATCGTGGCCGAGCGCATGAAAGGAAAGCCCGCGTTCGAGAGATCGGCATTGGTCAGCCGCTGCAACATCTCGCGCGCTCTGGGTCCGGCCACGTTATAGCCCGCAATGCGGTTGGTCGCGACCTCGCATGTGGTGCCCTCGGGCAAATCCACCATGTTGAAGAACCGCTGATGATAACGCTCGGCCATGCCCGAGCCCACCATCATATAGGCATCCTCGCCCGTCATGGTGATGGTGAAATCGCCCGCGATCCCGCCCCGCACGCCGATCAGCGGCGTCAGACAGGATCTGCCCTCGACAGTGGGCACCCGGTTCGCCACCAGCCGGTCCAGCCAGTCGTGCGCACCCGGCCCCTTGATCTCGTAATTGGCAAAGTTCGAGATGTCGATCACGCCCACCTGCTCACGCAACATGCGCGCCTCGCGGCCCACCGGCTCCCACCAGTTCTGGCGGGTGAAGCCCACGGTTTCACTCACGCCCGGCTGGTCCGCAAACCACAGCGGATGCTCCCAGCCACAGTTCATGCCGAACACCGCGCCCATCTGCTGCTGCATTTCATAGGCGGGTCGCACCCGCGCCGGGCGCCCGGCGCTGCGCTCCTCGTTGGGGAAATGGATGGCAAAGCGGTGGGTGTACTGGTCCTGCACCCGCGCCTTGGTGAATGTCTTGTCGGCCCAGTCACCGAACCGCGCCAGGTCCCAGGCGAACATGTCGTTTTGCGGCTCGCCCTCGATCATCCATTGCGCCGCCAACAGGCCCAGACCCCCCGATTGCGAGAAGCCGGGAATGATACCGCCGCAGACGAAATAGTTCCGCAGTTCCGGCACCGGTCCCCACAACGCGCTCGAATCCGGCGACCAGATCATCGGCCCGTTGATCACCCGCTTGACCCCCGCCGTCGCCGCCACCGGCACCCGCTCGGTGGCGCGGATCACGTTTTCCATGATCCGGTCCAGATCGTCGGGGAACAGGTCATGGGCGAAATCCAGCGGCGTGCCGTTTTCGGCCCAGAACTTCATGTCCTTTTCATAGGCGCCGATCAGGAGCCCGTTGCCTTCCTGCCGGAAGTAATACTCGCCGTCCCGGTCCGCGATTGAGGGCAGGCGGCGGCCCAGCGCGGCCACCTCGGGGATCGCCTCGGTCACGAAGTACTGATGCTCGGTCGGTTGCAACGGCAGGGTGATCCCCGCCAGCGCCGCCACCTCGCGCCCCCACAGGCCCGCCGCATTGACCACCCATTGCGTGTGAATGTCGCCCTTCTCGGTGCGCACGATCCAACTGCCATCCGGCTGGGGCTCGGTGCCGATCACCGGGCAGAATCGCTCGATCGTGGCGCCCATGGCGCGGGCTCCGGCGGCATAGGCATAGGTCACGCCCGAGGGGTCCACGTTGCCGCCATCGGGTTCGTACATGATACAGCGGATATCGTCGAACTGCGCCAGCGGATGCAGCTCCTTTGCACGGTCCTTGTCGATCTCGTAGAAATTCAGCCCATAGTACCGCGCCTTGGCCTCTTGCAGCCGAAGCTGGTGTTCGCGCGCCTCGGTCTGCGCGAGGTAAAGCGAGCCCGCCTGGAACACACCGCAGCCTTGACCGGTCTCCTTCTCCAACTCCTTGTACAGGTTCATCGTGTAATGCTGGATACGGGTGACGTTGTTGTTGTCGTGCAGCCCGTGGATGTTTGCGGCCGCATGCCAGGTCGATCCGCTGGTCAGTTCGTCCCTCTCTAGCAGCACGACATCGCGCCAGCCCAGCTTGGCCAGGTGATAAAGGATCGAGCAACCGACAAGGCCACCGCCGATCACAACGGCCTGGGCATGGGTCTTCATGGGGCGGGTCTCCGTTCTGCCTGTGCAGAAACACTAGCCCCAGGCGGCCCGCGCCACCCGCCAAATTTTTGACGGGCAGAGGCCGGATTTTGTTTTGGATGGTCGGGCGCTGATTGCGCGAAACACCGGCCGATGCAGATACGGATGGGATGAATTTCGGTGGCCGGAATCCCGAACTTGGCTAACCCAGGACAGGCGAGAATTCGCCCGGTGCAGAGTCTAGTGCGCTGACCCGTACGGGGGGCAATTCCTTGGGGTCAGGTTCTGGCGCGATGACAACGCTGGCGGCAGAAGTCTGTTTGAAGAACAGAGCCCCTTTTCCGGGGCTGCGGCTTGCGGCAAGGAATGCCGGTCTTGGCCAAATGGATGCTCCAAGCGAACGGGGACATCTGCCATATCAAGCATTGCGAATACTGTAACGACGACTGAGGCCGAAACAACAAAGGCGCCCGAAGGCGCCTTGTTTCATTGGTCGGAGTGAGAGGATTCGAACCTCCGGCCCCTGCCTCCCGAAGACAGTGCTCTACCAGGCTGAGCTACACTCCGACCGTGGCGGGTGATCTATACCCGCCCACTGTGACATGCAAGAGGGATTCCGCCGGGCCGGTTTGAAAAACACCGGCTTGCCGCCGTGCCCGTCATTGGCAAGACTGCGAGTTCGGGGAGCGCAGGAAATGGCAGGAAATCTCTACTTTCTGATTGGTGGCATCGGCATGTTCCTGCTGGGGATGGAGCTGATGACGGCGGCCTTGCGCGATACTGCTGGCAGCCGCTTGCGCGGGGTGCTGACGCGGTTCACCACGACGCCTTTGCGCGGTGTGATGACCGGCGCGGCGGCCACCGCCGTCGTGCAATCCTCAAGCGCGACGACGGTTATGACGGTGGGGTTTGTCGGGGCCGGGCTGATGACGATGCCGCAGGCATTGGGCATTCTCTATGGCGCCAATATCGGCACCACGGCAACCGGCTGGCTGGTCTCTCTGTTGGGCTTCAAGCTCAAGCTCGGCAATCTGGCGCTGTTGCTGCTGTTTCCGGCGGCTCTTGCCGATCTGCTGGCGCGGGGGCCGCTGGCCCGGGCCGGGCGCACGGTCGCGGGTTTGTGCCTGTTGTTGATCGGGCTCGACCTGATGCAATCGGGCGCAAGCGACCTGACCGCCTATCTGACGCCAGAAAGCCTGCCGGGAAGCGGCATGGGCGGCCTGCTTCTGCTGGTGGGGCTGGGGGCTACGGTGACCATCGTCATGCAATCCTCGAGCGCGGCCATGGCGCTGGCGCTTGTCATGCTGTCGGGTGGGGCGATAACGCTGTTGCAGGCGGCTGCGATCGTGATCGGGATGAACATCGGCACCACCTTTACCGCTGTTCTCGCCTCGACCGGCGGGTCGGTGCCGATGCGGCAGACCGCGCTGGCCAATCTGATCTTCAACATCGTGACCTCGGTCCTGGCCTTTCCGCTGCTGTTGCTGCTGCGACCGGTGTTCGAGAGTGCCGCCGGGCTGGGCGATGATCTGAGCGTTCTGCTGCTCTTTCACACCGGGTTCAATCTGGTGGGAACGGCGCTGTTCCTGCCGCTGACCGGGTGCTTTGCCGGCCTGGTGGCGCGGCTGTTGCCCGAACGAGAGAGCGATCAACTATTTGTGCCCGACCGCAGCCTGCTCAAGGATGCGAATGCCGCTTTGCTGGCGGCACAGTCGGGCACGCGCACCGTGGCCGAGCGGATGTTTTCGGCCCTGGGCGCCGGTCTGGCCCCCGCGCCCGACTACCGACCCATCGCCGCGCTGACGCCCTGTGTCCGCGCGCTGGAGGATTTGCGCGCCTTTCTGTCCGAGATCCGACTGCCGCCCGATCGCGCGCAGGATATCGAGACCTTTTCGGATATCCTGCACCAGATCGACCATCTGACCCGGCTGCTGGACCGGGCGCGGCAGACCGGCAATATCGACACCCTGCTGCATGACAGGTTGTTGCGGCGCTCTGCCCTTGGGGCCGGGGCAGCGCTGCGGCGGTCCGGCGCGGCGTTGGGCGCGCTGCCCGAAGGAATGCGGCTGGAACGGTTGCGCCATCTGATCGGCGCGCGGCGCAAGCGTCATCGCCGGGCGATGATGCTGGGCGAGCACGTGGGGTTGTTTTCGCTGGATCAGGTCTTTGCCCATACCGACGCGATGCGCTGGCTGGACCGGGTGCTGCATCATGCCGAACGGGTGGCGCATTACCACCGCGCGGCGGCGGCACGGTTGCCCGCGGCAGACGCGCCGCCACGGGCTGAGACGGGTTAGAGGCTGGCGTCCAGTTTCGCCAGGATCGCGGCACCCATTTCGGTGGTCGAGACCGGGGTCACACCCTCGGTTCCCAGCAGGTCGGCGGTGCGCACACCGTCGGCCAGAACCTGTTCCACCGCTGCTTCTAGCCGGTCGGCCTCGGCGCCCTGGTCAAAGCTGTAGCGCAGCGCCATGGCAAAGCTGAGGATACAGGCGATCGGGTTGGCCTTGCCTTGGCCTGCGATATCGGGGGCCGAGCCGTGCACGGGCTCGTACAGCGCCTTGGGGCGGCCATTGGCCATCGGTGCGCCCAGCGAGGCCGAGGGCAGCATGCCAAGGCTGCCGGTCAGCATCGCGGCGCAGTCCGACAGGATGTCGCCGAACAGGTTGTCGGTCAGGATCACGTCAAACTGCTTGGGCGCGCGGACCAGCTGCATGGCACCGTTGTCGGCATACATGTGGCTGAGTTCGACCTCGGGATAGTCCTTGGCCACGCGGGTCACCACCTCGCGCCACAGGATGCCCGATTCCATCACGTTGGCCTTTTCCATCGAGCACAGCTTCTTGCTGCGGCGCATCGCCAACTCAAAAGCCGAGCGTGCGACCCGTTCGATCTCGCTTTCGGTATAGCGCTGGGTGTTGATGCCCACCCGCTCGTTGCCCTCTTCGAAGATGCCGCGCGGCTCGCCGAAATAGACACCCGAGGTCAGCTCGCGCACGATCATGATGTCGAGCCCGGCAACGATGTCCTTTTTCAGCGATGAGAAATCGGCCAGCGCGTCGAAACACTGGGCCGGGCGCAGGTTGGAGAACAGGTCCATCTCCTTGCGCAGGCGCAGCAGGCCGCGTTCGGGTTTGACGCTGAAATCGAGATCGTCGTATTTGGGGCCACCCACGGCGCCCAGCAACACGGCATCGGCCTCTTGCGCCTTGGCCATGGTCTCGTCCGCCAGCGGCACGCCATGGACGTCATAGGCGGCACCGCCGACCAGGTCCTCGCTGACGTCGAAATTCAGGCCGCGCTTGTCGCCGAACCAGCCGATGATCTTGCGCACTTCGGCCATGACTTCGGGGCCAATTCCGTCACCGGGCAGGATGAGGAGCGAGGGATTGGACATGGAACTCTCCTTGCGTTTCGTCGCAATGGCCCTAGCGCGCCAGAGGCGGGCGGTCAATGTGGCGTGGGTGGTCTGCGCTGTCCTGACAGGGGAAAACGGGATTCAGAGGGGTGCGGCCAGCAAGCCCGCGGCCAAGAGATCCCAGACCCGGCGGATCCGGGGCGTCAGCCGCATCGCCTGCGGCGCGGCCAGCCACATCTCGAGCGGCGGTACAGGCAACTCAAAGGGCAGCACCTCGACCAGCGGATCGGCGGCGACGATGCTGCGTTGGCCAAAGCCGATGCCGCAGCCGGCCCGGATCAGCTGCCAATAGGCGCTTTGATTGTCGCAACGCATGGCAAAACTGTGCCGCGTCACCGGCCAGCCCAGCGCTTGCATCGTTTTGACGATGATCGGGTCCGCGTCATATCCCACCAGATCGAAATCGAGCAGGTCCTCTGCCCGGGTGGGGCGGCCCTTGCGCTCGAGATAGCTGGTGGCGGCGCAGGCGCATAGCGGCACGTCGCCGATATGGCGTGCAACGATATCCACCTGCCGGGGCCGGTACATGCGGACCGCGATATCGGCGGCGCGAAACAGCAGGTTCTCGGTGGTGTCGCTGGGCACCAGTTCCAGCTCGATCGCGGGTTCGGCAGCCCGGATATCCGCCAGGATCGGTGGCAGGATATGATGCGAGGCAAAGACCGAGGCGGTGATGCGCACGGTGCCCGCCAGCGATTGCGATTGCCCGGCGGCGGTGACCGAGATTGCGGTCATCGCCCGGTGCGCCTGCTGCGCCAGCGGCAGGATCCGGGCGCCGTCCGCGCTCAGCTTCAGGCCGCGCGCGTGCCGGTCGAACAGCGACAGGCCCAGCGCCTGTTCCAGCGCCTGCACATGCCGGCCCAGGGTGGGCTGGCTGCGATCCAGCTGCCGTGCCGCCGCCGACAGAGAGCCGGTCTCGGCCACCGCCAGAAAGCTCTGGATCAGGGACCAGTCGCCAATATCCGAGAGTTCATCCATTCATCAATGAATACATGATCTGCGGTTTTGGGCAATTCTCTCCATTCATTTGAATGCTTATCTAAGTATGAACAGTGATTGGAGAGCCAGCATGACACAGACAGTTCTTGTTCTCGGGGCCTCGGGCCGGTTCGGGCGCAACGCGGCCGAGGCGTTTGGACGAGCGGGTTGGACAGTGCGCCAGTTCGACCGAAAGCGCGACGATCTGGACGCTGCCGCGCGCGGTGCGGATGTGATCGTGAACGCCTGGAACCCGCCCTATCCCGATTGGGCCGCCACGGTGCCGGGCTTGCACGCACGGGTGATCAAAACAGCGCAAGCGACGGGTGCCACGGTGATCATCCCCGGAAATGTCTATGTCTTTGGTGCCGACACGCCCGCGCCCTGGGGGCCTGACAGCCCGCATGCAGCAACCAACCCGCTGGGCCGCATTCGTATCGACATGGAGGCCGCCTATCGCGCTTCGGGCGTTCGCACCATCCTGCTGCGCGCGGGCGATTTTCTGGATACCTGCGCCTCGGGCAACTGGTTCGATCAGGTGATGATCAAGCGGCTCGACAAGGGGCGGTTCACCTATCCGGGCAATCCCGATATTCCGCATGCCTGGGCATATCTTCCCGATCTTGCCCGCGCCACCGTTACCCTGTCCGAGCGGCGCGAGACGCTGCCGGTGTTCTGCGATCTTACTTATCCCGGCTATACGATGACAGGCCGGCAGATTGCGACGGGACTGGAACAGGTGACGGGCCGGCGCGTCGCGCTCAAGCGCATGAACTGGCTGCCCTTACACCTGGCCCGGCCTGTCTGGTCGTTGGCCGGCTCACTTCTGGAGATGCGCTATCTCTGGAATACACCGCACAGTCTGGATGGGGCCGCGTTTGCGAAGGTTTTGCCGGAGTTTGTCCAAACACCGTTCGAGCAAGCGCTTGCCTCGGCGATCCCGGCGCGATTATTGGCGGCTCAGGTCCACCCAGACCAGGCGGTGGCGGCTGGCCTCTGAGACCGGGCCCGCGCTCGGGTCATCCGGCGCGGGCCAGACCACGCCCGAGCCGACAACGCGCCAGTGGGTCGAGGGCAGAACGTAGTCGACCCGGAACCGGCCGATCCCCGGCCAGTCGACCGTGTCCCGCGCATCCGGACCAGCATGACCCTGAGGGCCTGCCCGCGCGGCGCCAGAGCTTTCGGGCGCCGGGTCTTGCAGGCGCGGATCGGCCAAGAGCGCGCGGATCGTTCCGCGATAGCCCTCGCCATCCTGCGGGTCCAGATTGGCTCCCCCGGCCAGCACGAAGGGAAGGTCGGGCATGGCCCCGACGACGCCATCCAGCAGCAGTTGCCAGAACCGGGTTTCGTCGCGGTTGCGCAGCCCGTTGCGATCCTCGGGACCATCAAAGACGGGCGGCCCGGCCTGATAGGTCAGCAGCACCATCCGCCCCATATCGGTGTCGATCGGAACCAGCCAATGCCCGGTGGAGGACAGGCGCTGCGCGGCCTGCGCCGCTTCCGAGGGGAAGGCGTGACCGCCGCTCTCGGGCAGGGTTGCCCCGGGCAGGTCGCGCCAGCGCAGGGCAGAGAAATCCTGTATCTCGGCCTGCGCAATGGGGTGACGAGACAGGATCGCGATGCCGCCCTGACCGGTGAAGCGGCCGTAGCCCTGCGCATCACCCGGGCCGCCGATCCGTCGGTCGCCATCCAGATCCAGATCGGTGGCACGCCCGCTATTGGGTTGGGCGGCAAAAATGTGTGCCATCTCCCACCCGGCGGCGGCCAGCTGTGCGGCCAGCGCATCCAGCGCCCGGCCCTCGTGATCCCAATCCAGCCCTTGAAGCGCTAGGATATCGGGGCGGGCAGAGGCAATCACTGACACCACCGCCGCGACCTGCGTGTCGCGGCCACCGGCAATGTCGCGCAGCATCAGGCCCGGCCCTTTGCGGCTGAGTTCGGTGTTGAACGTCGCGACCCGCAGCACCTCGGCCGCTGCCGCAACCGGCAACAGGCACAAGACCAGGGCGGCCAGCCGGATCATGCGGTCTGCATCGCCTCGGCGTTGGAATAGACGCGGCGACGCTTTTCCTCGATCAGCTCGGCGATTCGCATCATCGCAAGCCCGCGCATGATCATCGAGGCGGGCAGGAATGCCCAGGCGCTCATGGTCCAGATCAGGGTCTGGGCGCTGTAAAGGTTGATCGGGTCAAAGAGATCCGAGGCCATCTTGATCATGGCGGGGATCAGAAACGGCAGCAACACGCCCAGAACCATGTTGATCCGCCCGTCCCGTTGCAGGCGCGCCACCACATCGCCGCCGGTGGTCGGGTCGAAAAGCGGCAAATTGATCCAGACATTGAAGGCACCATTGGCGGTGGGCCAGCCGCGCACACGGACCGCGAACCAGAAGGCCACAACCGTCAGAAGCGCAATCACATAGGCCACGGCAGCGGTCACGCGCACGTCATAGATCAGCTCGGGCGCCGCGCCCACCGGTAGCATCAGCACCACCAGCCGGACCGGGGAATAGGGGAAATCGGCGATATGAGCGATCAGCAGGCCAAAGCCCGAGAACAGCGCGGTGATGTTGGTGGGCTCGACCCTCTCTTTGCAGATCAGGGTCAGAAAAGTGATCATCGTCAGCAGAGCGATGAACCGCATCCGGTTCAACGGCGGAGCGTCCCTGAATTCGATGAAGCTGGGAAAGGTCGAGTTGTATTCTGCAAAGGTCAGCACAAAGGCCAGAATCGCCAGAAGAACGACGATCTCGGTCGCTGTCGTGGCGGCGCTGGGCAAATAAAGCGCCGGAATGACGACGACAAGCGCCACCAAGAATCCGCGCAGAGCCGCGCCTGAGATGCGTGCAATCACTGTCCGATCCCTTCAAACTGGACAGGCCGATGCGTTGCCGGGCCTTTGTTCCAACTTGAGTCCGCCGAGTTGGCGGAGTGCCTCATTTTAGCCTCATTTGTGCCGCCATTCGGCCACCCACTCAAGTCATCGAGTCACGAGACAGCCGATTTAAGGCAAAAACATGGCGCAACTGGTGCCTTCTTGCATCATAGATGGCGTAAATTTTTGGCAAGTTATCCGTGATGTCTACATGTTGTGGTTGTGCTTCGGGTGATCACAAGTGAGCTCTCGAATACCGATGCCGGAACACGAAAATAGGGCCACATCCGATGGATGCGGCCCTTATTTTTAAGGCTCAAAGTGAGATCAAACCCAGGGACGCGCCTGCGCGGCCTGCGCTTCGAACGTGTCGATGGCGGCGGCCTTTTCCATGGTCAGCCCGATATCGTCCAGACCGTTGAGCAGGCAGTGCTTCTTGAAGGCGTCGACTTCGAACGGGATCACCTCTCCATCCGAGGTAGTGATCTCTTGCGCTTCCAGGTCCACGGTCATGCGGGCATTGGCCCCCTTCTCGGCATCCTTCATCAGGATATCGACCTGTTCCTGCGGCAGCACGATCGGCAGGATGCCGTTCTTGAAGCTGTTGTTGAAGAAGATGTCGGCAAAGGAGGTCGAGATGATGCATTTAATGCCGAAATCGGCGATCGCCCAGGGGGCGTGTTCGCGCGAGGAGCCGCAGCCGAAATTGTCGCCGGCCACCAGGATTTCGGCATCGCGGTATTGCGGCTTGTTCAGCACGAAATCGGGGATCTCGGTGCCGTCGCGGTTATAGCGCATCTCGTCGAACAGGTTCTTGCCGAACCCGGTCCGCTGGATGGATTTCAGGAACACCTTGGGGATGATCATGTCGGTGTCGATATTGACCAGCGGCATGGGGGCCGCGATGCCCTGGATTTTGGTGAATTTTTCCATTTTCGTTTCCTTTCGGAGAGCCGCTCATCCATCCCTGCGGGCTGTCTTCGCGAAGACGCCCGCAAGGGCGGAGGAGCGCCCGATTCAGATCAGCTCGCGCACGTCGGTCAGCTTGCCGGTCAGGGCAGCGGCGGCGGCCATGGCGGGCGATACAAGATGCGTTCGACCCTTATAGCCCTGGCGGCCTTCGAAGTTGCGGTTCGAGGTCGCGGCGCAGCGTTCGCCCGGGGCCAGCTGGTCGGGGTTCATCGCCAGGCACATCGAACAGCCCGCAAGGCGCCATTCGAAACCGGCATCCTTGAGGATATCGGCAATACCTTCCTCTTCCGCCTGAGCCCGCACCAGGCCCGAGCCGGGCACCACCATGGCCCGCAGGCCGCTCTTGATCTTCTTACCCTTCACCACCTCGGCGACAGCGCGCAGATCCTCGATCCGGCCGTTGGTGCAGGATCCGATAAAGACGGTGTCGATCTCGATGTCGGTCAGCTTCTGACCCGGGGTCAGCCCCATGTATTCGATCGAGCGGCGGGCCGCCTCGACCTTGCCGCCGGTGAAGTCCTCGGGGCTCGGCACCACGCCGGTGATCGGCAGCACGTCCTCGGGGCTGGTGCCCCAGGTTACGACCGGTTCGATCTCTTCGCCCTTCAGGGTGACGATCTTGTCGAAATGGGCGCCGTCATCGGAATAGAGCGTCTTCCACCAGGCAAGCGCGGCCTCCCACTGGGCGCCCTTGGGCGCATGCGGGCGGCCTTTGACATAGTCGAAGGTGGTCTGGTCCGGAGCGATCAGGCCGGCGCGGGCACCGCCTTCGATTGCCATGTTGCAGACGGTCATGCGGCCTTCCATCGACAGGTCGCGAATGGCTTCGCCACAATATTCGATGACATAGCCGGTGCCGCCGGCGGTGCCGGTCGCACCGATCACGGCCAGCGTGATATCCTTGGCGGTGACGCCCGGATTCAGCTTGCCGGTGATTTCGACCTTCATGTTCTTGGATTTCTTCTGGATCAGCGTCTGGGTGGCCAGCACATGTTCCACTTCCGAGGTGCCGATGCCATGCGCCAGCGCGCCGAAGGCGCCATGGGTGGCAGTGTGGCTATCACCGCAGACCACGGTCATGCCCGGCAGGGTCCAGCCCTGCTCGGGGCCGACGATATGCACGATACCCTGGCGGATGTCGTCGACCGGATAGTAATGCACGCCGAATTCACGCGCGTTCTTGTCCAGTGCCTGCACCTGGATGCGGCTCTCCTCGGTCATCTGCGCCGGGTCCTCGCGGCCCTCGGTGGTGGGCACGTTGTGGTCCGGCACGGCGATGGTCTTTTCCGGCGCGCGCACCTTGCGGCCCGCCATGCGCAGACCTTCGAAGGCCTGTGGGCTGGTCACCTCGTGCACCAGGTGACGGTCGATATAGAGAAGGCAGGTGCCGTCCTCGGCCTCGTGGGCCAGATGGGCATCCCAGATCTTGTCATAGAGTGTCTTGGGGGACATGTGTCCTCTCCCGTTCTTGAGAATTGGCTGTAAAGACGTGGCTGTACCCGGCCTATAGGCGGGCGAGGACCGAACGGGTCGCGCCAAAGAACCGCTCGCGCAGGCGGGCGCGGTCTTGCAGGTCCATGCTCGGGGCGTCGTGGGGTGTCATGCTGTCCAGATACATGTCCGCCCTGAGTCTCGCAAGGTCTTGCGTTTGTCGCGACAAGCCTGCCAAGCTGGCGAAGGAGCCGATACATGAGTGAAGACATCCTGCCCGCCACGCTGGACGAGCTGATCGCGACCCTGCTGACCGAGGGTCACAGGCTCGTGGGCCTGTTCCTGACGCCGGGCTGGCGGCAGTATCAGCTGTTGATCATCGTGCTGCTGATCGGCGCCGCTCTGCTGCTGTCATTGCTGACGCGCACCCACTGGGAAGCCTGGGCACGGTCGCGCGCAGGCTGGCCGAAATGGCGGCTCAGAACCTTGGTGCTGCTGATGCGGCGGCTGTCGCTGCTCTATTTCGTGGTGCTCAGCTGGATGACCTATCTGGTCATGCAGCAGATGACCTGGCCTTCGCGCAGTTATGTGATCGGGGTGGTGGCGACGCTAGCCACGGCGCTGCTGGTCATTGCCCTGGTGGCGCGGGCGGTGCGCAATCGCACCATCCGGCTGGTGTTCCGCTGGTCGATGTGGGTCTATGCCACGCTGGTAGCGCTGAATCTGACCGACGATGTGGCGCGATTCCTTGACGGGATCTCGATCGAGATCGGGGCGCTGCATATCTCGGTTCTGGGCGTGATGAAGGCGGTGCTGCTGGTTGGCGCCTTGCTGGTGCTGGTGCGGCTGGCGTCGCAGGGCGCGTCGAACGCGCTGGCCCGAAACGACGATATCTCGCCCTCGATGCAGGTGCTGTTGGCCAAGGCGGTGCAGGTGCTGCTGTATGGCTGGGTCTTTATCGTGGCGATCCGCACGCTGGGCTTCGACCTGACCGGGCTGGCCTTTCTGTCCGGCGCAATCGGTGTCGGCATCGGCTTTGGCCTGCAAAAGGTAGTGTCGAACCTGATCTCGGGCATCATCATTCTGATGGACCGTTCGATCAAGCCGGGCGATGTGATCTCGCTGGGCGAGACCTTTGGCTGGATCAACGCGCTGGGCGCGCGCTATGTCTCGGTGGTCACGCGGGACGGGCGCGAATACCTGATCCCGAACGAGGATCTGATCACCAGCCAGGTGGTGAACTGGTCGCATTCGGATCAGTATGTCCGGCTCGACCTGAATTTCGGCACCAGCTATGGCGACGACCCGCATAAGGTGCGCGCGGTCTCCATTGCCGCCGCGCGGTCCGTTGGGCGGGTCCTGTCCGGAAGCGGGCGCGACCCGGTCTGCCATATCGTGGGCTTCGGCGACAGCAGCGTCGATTACGTGCTGCGCTTCTGGATCACCGACCCGACCGCCGGCCTGACCAATATTCGCGGCAATGTGTTCCTGGCGCTCTGGGATGCGTTCCAGGCCGAGGGTATCTCGATCCCGTTCCCGCAACGCGAGGTGCGGATGCTGGAAAACGAGGGCGGTTTGCCCCAGTTTGCCGGGCAGGGTGGTGCCGATTGACCCCAGTACCACGCATGCCGTATGGCGGTTCATTGAAAAGTCATAGACGGGTTGCTAAATTCGACCTGACCCAGCGCCGGGGATCGGTCGGCGCGCCCTATAGGAGGACGATGTCCTGTTACCTCATACAGCGGCGGCCATGCCCGCCCATGCAGGGGCCAAAATGATGGCCCAAGGCACTTATACCAGCGAACAGCTGCTGGACCGCATTCTGACCTCTCTCAACGATGACAAGGCCGAAGACCTCGTGCAGATCGACCTGCGGGGCAAGACCTCGATGGGCGATTATATGGTCATCGCCTCGGGCCGGTCGACCCGTCAGGTCTCGGCCATGGCCGAGAAGCTGGTGCAGCGTCTGAAGGATGAGTTCGGCCTGAACTCCAAGATCGAGGGCAAGGATGCCGGCGACTGGGTGCTGATCGATACCGGCGACGTGATCGTGCATATCTTCCGTCCGGAAGTGCGCGAGTTCTATCAGCTGGAAAAGATGTGGATGCCGCAGGGCGCCAAGACATCGGCCAACTAAAGGCGTCCGCCCGGCCCTGATCCCGGGGCCGGTGGGCGAATGACCCATGCGCGTCAGCATTCTCGCGGTCGGCCGCTTGCGGACCGGGCCGGAAAAATCCCTGATCGACGACTACCTGACCCGGTTCGACAGGACCGGTCGCGCGCTGGGTCTGGGACCCGCGCGGGTGGTCGAGGTCGAGGACAAGAAGAACGCCGGCATGGGCGCCGAGGCGGCGCTGTTGCGCAAGGCGCTGCCGGCGGGCGCGGTTCTGTGTACCCTGGACGAGCGTGGCAAACAGCTCTCTTCGCCCGATTTCGCGGATCGGATGGCTGGGTGGCGCGACACCGGCCGGCAGGATCTGGCGCTTGTGATCGGCGGCGCCGATGGGATTGACCCCAGCCTGCGGGCCGAGGCGGATTTCTCGATTTCTTTCGGCGCGATGGTCTGGCCGCATATGCTGGTCCGGGTGATGCTGGCCGAGCAGCTTTACCGCGCTGCGACCATCCTGGCCGGCAGCCCCTATCACAGGGTGTGAGGCGCGATATGGCAGAGCTGTTGATCGTCTATCACTCGCGCACCGGAGGCAGCCGTCAGATGGCCGAGGCCTGCGCCGCGGGCGCGCAGAGCGAGATCGCCACAACGCTGCTGACAGCTGAGGCAGCAGGCCCTGAGGACCTGCTGCGCGCCAGTGGTTACGTGTTCTGCTGCCCGGAAAATCTGGCGGCGATCTCGGGCGCGATGAAGGAATTCCTTGACCGCTGCTACTACCCCGTTCTGGGCCGGATCGAGGGGCGCGCCTATGCGCAGATGATCTGCGCCGGATCGGACGGGCAGAACGCCGCCCGGCAACTGGCGCGCATCGCCACCGGCTGGCGCCTGAAAGAGGTGCAGCCGCCGCTGATCCTGTGCACCCACGCGCAGACGCCCGAGGCGATTCAGGCCCCCAAACACATACCCGAAGCCGAGCTTGGTCAATGCCGCGACCTGGGCCAGGCGCTGGGCGCCGGGCTGGCGATGGGCATGTTCTGATCAAGGGTGTCACCCCGAACGGAAAACCCCGCCGGCCGGGGCCGACGGGGCGTGAAATCCATCAGGATCGGGGAGGCAGTGCCCTCTTATTGAACCAGCTGGCTGGCCGAGACCACATCCAGGCCCAGCGCTTCGCCGACGGCGGCATAGGTCAGCTTGCCGGCATGCACGTTCAGGCCGTTCAGCAGGTGCACGTCATCGGCGCAGGCCTGTTTCCAGCCCTTGTCGGCCAGCGCCAGCATGAACGGCATGGTGGCGTTGCCCAGCGCGATGGTCGAGGTGCGCGCAACCGCGCCCGGCATGTTGGCCACGCAGTAATGCATGATGCCGTCGACCTCGTAGATCGGGTCCTGGTGGGTGGTCGCCTTCGAGGTCTCGAAACAGCCGCCCTGGTCGATCGCAACGTCAACCAGCGCCGCGCCCGGCTTCAGCTCGCTCAGCTGTGCGCGGCTGATCAGCTTGGGCGCAGCAGCGCCCGGGATCAGCACGGCGCCGATGATCATGTCGGCCTGACGGGCCAGTTCGATCGTGTTGCCGGCGCTGGCATAGCTGTTCTTGAAGGTGCCGCCAAAGACGTCGTCGAGGTAACGCAGGCGCGGGATCGAGCGGTCGAGCACGGTCACATCGGCGCCCATGCCAGCGGCGATCTTGGCCGCGTGGGTGCCGACGACACCGCCGCCGATGACCAGAACCTTGGCCGGGCCCACACCGGGAACGCCGCCCATCAGCACGCCGCGACCGCCATTGGCCTTTTGCAGGGTCCAGGCGCCAACCTGCGGTGCCAGACGCCCGGCAACCTCGGACATCGGTGCCAGCAGCGGCAGGCCGCCATTGCGGTCGGTCACGGTCTCATACGCGATGCAGGTCGCGCCCGAAGCCAGCAGGTCATGGGTCTGGTCCGGATCGGGTGCCAGGTGCAGATAGGTGAACAGCAGCTGGCCCTCGCGCAGCATCTTGCGCTCGATGGCCTGCGGTTCCTTGACCTTGACGATCATGTCGGCGGTGGCAAACACCTCTGCGGCGGTGTCCACGATCCGGGCGCCCGCGTCGACATAGTCGGCGTTGTCAAATCCGGCACCGGCGCCGGCATTGGTTTCGATGATGACCTCATGCCCGTGCGAGACGGCCTCGCGCGCTGCATTCGGGGTCATGCCGACACGGAACTCCTGAGGTTTGATTTCCTTGGGGCATCCGATTTTCATTTCTGCGTCCTCCGTTCGCAATCTGCCCAAATATGTGGCAGATACGGGAAGCAATTTCTGTGAAACTCCACTCGCCTTTTGGAGAGTTTTCAGGATATTCTTCGAAGCTTGAGCCAAATGTTGCAAAGGATGTGCGCCGATGAGCCTCGACGCGACGGATCGCAAGATTCTCACCGCCCTTCAGGCAAAGGGCCGGATGTCCAATGCGGAACTGTCCGACAAGGCCAACCTGTCGCCATCGGCCTGTCACCGGCGGGTCCAGCGGCTCGAGGCCGAAGGTTATATCCGCAATTACGTGGCCCTGCTGGACGCCCGCAAGATGGGCCTGCCGACAACGGTTTTTGTCGAGATCACCCTGCAGGGTCAGGCCGACGAGGTGCTGGACGCGTTTGAAAAGGCGGTGGCGCGCATTCCCGATGTGCTGGAATGCCACCTGATGGCCGGAACGGCGGATTACATTCTCAAAGTGGTGGCCGAAAACACCGAGGATTTCGCCCGCATCCACCGCCAGCACCTGTCCCGCCTGCCCGGGGTGGCCCAGATGCAAAGCTCGTTCGCGCTCCGGACCGTGTTCAAGACAACGGCCCTGCCGGTCTGACCCTTTCGGCGCCCTTGCATCCGCAAACACGAGGGGCATACTTGCACGAGCGGTGGCCCGATTTTTGATTTCCCGCAATGAAATTACCATTTGTCCGTGACATGCAACGGTCACACAGGCCCGTTAGGGGCAGACAGATCAACCGTATCGAGAGGAGCGTATTTTGACCCATGAATCCGACGACCCCAGCTTGGATTGGCTCGAGGCCGAATTGGAGGATTCGCTGGATGAGGATTTCGAGATCGAATTCAGCGAACCGATGCTGTCGATGGAAATCCGCCGGATCTACAAGGATCAGCGCCCCGATCTGCTCGACCGCCAGGTCTATTTCCGCAACCTGCTGCGGCTCCAGGCCGAGCTGATCAAGTTGCAGGACTGGGTGCAGCACACCAATTCCAAGGTGCTGATCATCATGGAAGGCCGCGATGCCGCCGGCAAGGGCGGGGTGATCAAACGGATCACCCAGCGGCTGAATCCGCGGATCGCGCGGGTGGTGGCACTGCCTGCGCCGTCCCGGCGTGAACAGAGCCAGTGGTACTTCCAGCGCTACGTTCCCTATCTGCCCTCGGGGGGCGAAATGGTGCTGTTCGACCGGTCCTGGTACAACCGCGCCGGGGTCGAACGGGTGATGGGTTTTGCCACCGAGGATCAGGTCGAACAGTTTTTCCAGGACGTTCCCGAATTCGAGCGCATGCTGGTACGCTCGGGGATCATCCTGCTGAAATACTGGTTCTCGATCACCGACGAAGAGCAGCAGCTGCGATTCCTGATGCGGGTGCACGATCCGATGAAACAGTGGAAACTGTCGCCGATGGACCTGGAAAGCCGGATCCGCTGGGAGCAATATACCAAGGCCAAGGAACAGATGTTCTCGCGCACCAACATCCCCGAGGCGCCTTGGTATATCGTCGAGGGCAATGACAAGAAGCGTGAGCGGCTGAACTGCATCGAGCATCTGTTGTCCAAGATCCCTTATGAGGACATCCCGCACGAGAAGGTCACGCTGCCCGACCGCCGCTACAACCCTGACTATGAACGCCAGGTGCTGCCCGACGAACTTTACGTTCCCAAGGTCTATTGAGCCGGCAAGCGGGCGCTGCCCCCAGGGCCTCTTTCGCTCCCCCCGGAGTATCTCGGACGAAATGAAGGGGCGGGCGCGAGCGGTCAGGGATCGGTTGCGCCGAGGGTCTCGATATTGATCAGGATGCGGCGCAGATAGGTGGTAAAGGCGTCGACCTCTTCTGGCGTGAAACCGTCGAGCAGGCGGCGTTGCCGGTCAAGCGCGCTGTCGAGAATGCGGGCGTGCATCTGACGCCCGGCCTTGGTCAGGGTCCAGTGACGTCGCCGTTCGTTGCCATCTTCAGCCCTGGCAAGGCCCAGCGCATCCAGGCGGTGCAGCGACCGGCTGACGGCCGCCTTGTCGATACCGATGGTGCGCGCGGCATGCGAGACCGAACTGCCCGGCTCGCGCGTCAGCATCACCAGCATGCGCCAGTCCATCGCGCCGATCCCGAATTCTGTCTGATAGTGCCGTGCCGCCGCCCGGGTGAAGCGGTTGCCCGCAAAGGTGAGCAGAACCGTGGGCGAGCGGGTAAAGCTGAGCGTTGCGGCGGCGGGGCCATTCGGCGTTCCATCGGGGTGGACAAGGAACAGGTCGTCGGAAAGGTCGTCGGTCATGGGGTGCGTGATCCTGATGCCCGGCAATCCTAGCGACAGCTTGTTGACATGACAACACGCACTCCACAGAATACCCACTGTGTTGACATGACAACAGGGAGTCGCGCCATGTCGGATGCACCCGTCTACGAGATTGATCTGGCGGCCTTCTGGGCCGATCCTTATCCCGATCTGAAACGGATGCGGGCCGAGGCGCCCATCGCCTATGTACCGCAGCTGGGCGCGACGCTGATCACCCGGCGCGACGAAATCTTTGCGCAGGAGAAACGGATCGAGATCTTCTCCTCGGACCAGCCGCAGGGGCTGATGACGGTGCTGATGGGCCAGAACATGATGCGCAAGGATGGGGATGCGCATATGGCCGAGCGCAAGGCGATCTTTCCCACCGTCTCGCCCAAAACGGTGAAACAGGTTTGGGTCGCGCAGTTCCGAGCCGCTGCCCAGCGGGTGCTGGACGATCTGGCGCCGCGCGGCGCCTGCGACCTGGTGCGCGATTATGCCATGCCGGTTTCGGCCGAGGCACTCAAGGCGATCACCGGGCTGACCAACATGACCGCCGCCGAGATGGATCGGGTGAGCCAGGGCATGATCGACGGCTGCGCCAATTACGCGGGCGATCCCCTAGTCGAGGCGCGCTGCCATGATTGCACCGCCTCGATCGACGCCCATATCGACGCGATGATCCCGGTGCTGGATGCCAGACCCGACCATTCGCTGCTCTCGGTCCAGCGCCGCGCGGGGCTCAGCGACGCGCAGACCCGCGCTAATATCAAGCTGGCCATTTCCGGCGGCCAGAACGAGCCGCGCGATGCCATCGCCGGCACCGCCTGGGCGGTGCTCAGTCACCCGGATGCGCTGGCGCGGCTGCAATCGGGCGCGGTGCCCTGGCTGCGCGCGTTCGAGGAATATGCCCGCTGGATCTCGCCCATCGGCATGTCGCCGCGCCGGGTGGCGCAGCGTGCCACGGTGCAGGGCGTGACGCTGGAGCCCGAGGACCGGGTGTTTTTGATGTTCGGATCGGGCAATCGCGATGAAAGCGTCTTTGCCAATCCGGACCGCTTCGATCTGGATCAGGATATCGCACCGGCGATCTCCTTTGGCGCCGGGCCGCATTTCTGCGCGGGGGCCTGGGCGTCAAGGGCGCTGATCGGAGAGGTGGCGTTGCCGCTTCTTTTCGAACGATTACCGGGCCTCGCGCTGGACGGCGAGGCCCGGTTCGGCGGCTGGGCCTTCCGAGGTCCGATCACGGTGCCGGTTCGCTGGGAACCGGCACCGCGGGAGGGTTGATCAGAACAGGAAGTCCTGCGCGTCCAGCATGTCCATCTGGACGCCGAGCAGGGTCAGGCTGTTGCCCGCCGCGTCGGTGATCACCGCGTCGCCGTCCACCTCACTAAGGTGGTTGGCCTTGAGATCATCGAAATCGGCGATGCCATCGGCCTTGCCGAGATCGACAAGGTCGGCCTGGCCGCGTACGCCGAAGTCAAAGACGACATCCTTGCCGGTCGAGAAGTGGAACGTGTCCGCCCCGGCGCCGCCCAGCATGTGGTCGTCGCCCTCGCCGCCATCAAGCGCATCCTTGCCCCGACCACCGATGAGGAGGTCGTTTCCGGCGCCACCGTCGAGCATATCCTTGCCGCGGCCGCCAAGCAGCACGTCGTCGCCGTCACCGCCCGAAAGCTTGTCCATGCCACGGCCGCCGATCAGGATGTCCTGACCACCGTCGCCCCAGAAGATGTCCATGCCACGGCCACCAATCATGATGTCGTTGCCACCTTTGCCATGTGCCGCGCCACCGGTATCGTCCGTAAAGATCAGATCAGATCCGTCGCTGCCTTCGCAGGCATTTTCCGGCTCTGGTTCGGGTTTCGGCTCGGGTTCGGGTTTCGGCTCGGGTTCGGGCTTCGGCTCGGGTTCGGGTTTCGGCTCGGGTTCGGGTTTCGGCTCGGGTTCGGGCTTCGGCTCGGGTTCGGGCTTCGGCTCGGGTTCGGGCTTCGGTTCGGGTTCGGGCTTCGGCTCGGGTTCGGGTTTCGGCTCGGGTTCGGGCTTCGGCTCGGGTTCGGGCTTCGGCTCGGGTTCGGGCTTCGGCTCGGGTTCGGGCTTCGGCTCGGGTTCGGGCTTCGGCTCTGGTTCGGGTTTCGGCTCGGGTTCAGGCTTCGGCTCGGGTTCAGGCTTCGGCTCGGGTTCGGGCGTCGGCGCACCGGTATCCAGTTCCACCTCGGCGGCGGTGCGGGCAAAGTTCTGGGTCACCATCACGGCGTCATAGCCTTCGAAATTACCGCGCTCGATGCCGATCCCCACCAGGGTCACATCGGGATTGAGGATATTGGCCCTGTGACCTGGGCTGTTCATCAGCGATTCATGCAGGTTCTTCACATCGTCCGACAGGCCGGGCGCGCCGCGCTCGCTTTGCCAGGCGATGTTCTCGGCCCAGATCGAGTTGCCCTCGAACTTGAACCCGGTCTTTTCGATCCGGTCTCCCGGCGAACTGCCATTGACGCCGGTATGCGAGAACACATCGCGTTCCAGCATCCACTTGCTGTGATCCTCGGAGGCATCGTTGAGCTTGAGTTCGAGCGTGACCGGGTTCAGCCCCCGCGAGGTCCGCTCGTTATTGATAAGCTCCAGCATTTCTCTTTCGAGAGTACTTGCCTGTGACATGGTCAAAAGTCCTGTTGCTGTGTCGAGTGGCCACGTCTTGGCGCAGGACGGGACGCCGGCATAGACGGGGGCGCGCCAAGGGGGGATTCGCGGCGCCGCCTTGCCGGATGAGGCCGGGGCACTGGGCGGGAAGGCGCACGGCCAACCCCCCGTTTCAGCCTCCGGCGGAGCGCCGCGCGCGGCCAACCCGACTTTTGGCAGAAAACCGGTCGTTGGTGACCGCGCCGGGCCGGTTCGCGACCCCTCTGTCGCCCCCCGACAAGACCGGCGATTCGATCCGGGGCGAAATGGAGAGGCGCCAAGGGAAAGATACGATGACCGCTGCCGATCCGAATCTCTCCGCCGGGGCGGATCAGCCCGAGGGCGCGACCACGCTGACCGGCATCCTGTTCCTGCTGCTCGCGACCACCATCTTTCCGATTCAGGATGTGATCATCAAAAGCCTGAGCAGCGAATTCGCGGTGCATCAGATCGTGTTCTGGCGCTCGGTCTTCGCCCTTCCGATCGCTGCTGCGATGGCGCTATACGAAGGCTCGCTCTGGCCGTGGAAGATCGGCTCGTGGCCATTGCAGTTGACACGTGCGGTGGCGGCCTTCTCGTCCTATCTGGTCTATTACATGGCGCTGGCCGCCATCGGGCTGGCCGAAACCGCCGCCATCACCTTCTCCACCCCGATTTTCGTCACCCTGCTGGCGGCGGTATTTCTGGGCGAGAAGATCGGCCTCTGGCGCTGGCTGGCGGTGTTTCTC
This sequence comes from Ruegeria pomeroyi DSS-3, assembly GCF_000011965.2. NCBI lineage: Bacteria > Pseudomonadati > Pseudomonadota > Alphaproteobacteria > Rhodobacterales > Roseobacteraceae > Ruegeria > Ruegeria pomeroyi. The sequence continues at coordinate 247,907 of NC_003911.12, forward strand.
GGCATGGCCGGGGTGCTGGTGATCGTCCAGCCGGGCGCGTCGGTGTTCGAACCGGCGGCGCTGCTGGCACTGGCGGCGGCGCTGTTCTACGCGATCTCGATCATCGCCACGCGGCGACTGGGCAACCGCACCAATGGCGGCACCATGACGCTGGTGACCTTGCTGGTCTACATCGTCGGAGGCACTGTGCTGGGACTGGTGTTCTCGGGGCTCGAAACCGCCTCGCCGCACCCGAGTCTTGCGTTTCTCTATCGCGACTGGATCGCGCCCGCGCCGATGGACTGGCTGGCGCTGGCGGCGCTGGGGGTGACCTCGGGCATCGGCTTCTTCGCGCTCAGCCAGGCCTATCGCATGGCCGAGGCCAGCGTGGTGACTCCGTTCGAATACACCTATCTGCCCTGGGCGGTGCTATGGGGTTATCTGGTGTTCGGGGTGCTGCCGGTGATGTCCACCTGGATCGGGCTGACGCTGATCGTCGGCTCGGGCCTGTTGATCCTGTTCCGCGAGACCATGCGCGGCCGCCGAATCGTCCGCCGCCGCGGTCTGGGTGTCATGCGGCAGAGATAGGCCGGGCCAGAGATCCTCCCCCTAGAAACGACAAACCCCCGGGGCCGGGCCGCGGGGGTCGTCAAATAGTGTCATCCAAAGCCGGACGAGAGCGAATGCCTTAGAGCATGCCTTCGCGCTGTGCTTTCTTGCGTGCCAGCTTGCGGGCACGGCGGATCGCTTCAGCTTTCTCGCGCGCTTTTTTCTCGGACGGTTTCTCGAAATGTTGCTTCAGCTTCATTTCACGGAAAACGCCTTCGCGCTGCAGCTTCTTCTTCAGGGCACGAAGCGCCTGATCGACGTTGTTGTCGCGAACACTAACCTGCATGTGGTTTTCACCACCTTTCTAAGTTGAGTTGCAAGGATTTGCAGGAGCCCGCCGTATAGCAAAGCGGGACCAAGTTGTCTAGATAGGGATCAGAACAAGGAGATCGCCCATGTCCCCGACCTATGAAGAGGCCCGAAATCACCTGCTGGATGCGGCGCTGACCCATGTCGCCTTCGATGGCTGGACCGAGGAGACCTTTCGTGCCGCGGCTGCCGAGACTGGTCTGGACATGGATTTCGCCCGCGCCATCTGTCCGCGCGGGGCGGTCGATCTGGCGCTGACCTATCATGCGCGCGGCGACGCGGCGATGGTGGAGCGGCTGGCTGCCGCCGAGCTGTCGGAGCTGCGCTTTCGCGACCGAATCGCCGCGGCGGTGCGGTTCCGGCTGGAAGCGGTCGAGGACAAGGAGGCGGTGCGCCGTGGGGTGACGCTGTTTGCCCTGCCGGCTCATGCGGGCGAGGGGGCAAAAGCGATCTGGCAGACCTGCGACGTGATCTGGTCTGCGCTGGGCGATAGCTCGGAGGACGTGAACTGGTACACCAAGCGGGCGACGCTGTCGGCGGTCTATTCGGCAACCGTGCTCTATTGGCTGGGGGACGAGACCCCCGGGCACGAGGCGACCTGGGAATTCCTAGATCGGCGCATCGACAACGTGATGCAGTTCGAGAAGTTCAAGGCGGATGTGCAGAAGAACCCGCTGCTGAAACCTTTGCTGGCGGGCCCCAACTGGCTGTTCGCCCAGATGCGGGCGCCCCGGGATAAGGGCGATCTGCCCGGCTCGCTGGGCTGACGCGCGAAGAAAGCCCGCAAGGGCTTGATGAGCGCCCCAGAGCCACAATTGCAAAAACACACTTACAGGAGGTTCCATGTCCCAGCAGATGCGCGCGGTTGAAATCAGCAGGCCCGGCGGACCCGAGGTCTTGCAGCTGACCCAGCGCCCGCGGCCCGAACCGGGCCATGGCCAGGTGTTGATCAAGGTCGCCTATGCCGGCGTGAACCGGCCCGATGCATTGCAGCGGGCCGGGGCCTATGATCCGCCACCCGGCGCCAGCGACCTGCCCGGGCTGGAATGTTCGGGCGAGGTGGTCGCCGTGGGTCCCGGTGCCGAAGATGTCGCCGTGGGCGACAAGGTCTGCGCGCTGCTGCCCGGCGGTGGCTATGCCGACTATGTGGTCACGCCCGCCGCCCATTGCCTGCCGGTGCCACAAGGCATGGCCCTGCGCGAGGCGGCCTGCCTGCCCGAGACCTTCTTCACCGTCTGGTCCAATGTGTTTACCCGTGGCGGGCTCAAGGCGGGCGAGCGGTTTCTGGTGCATGGCGGGTCCAGCGGGATCGGCACCACCGCGATCCAGCTGGCGCATGCCTTTGGCGCACGGGTCTTTGCCACGGCCGGATCGGATGACAAATGCCGCGCCTGCCTTGACCTGGGCGCCGAGCGGGCGATCAACTATCGGGACGAGGATTTCGTCAAGGTGATGCGGTCCGAGGGTGGCGCCGACCTGATCCTCGACATGGTGGGCGGCGATTACATCCCGCGTAACGTCAAGGCGCTGGCCGAAGACGGGCGGTTGGTGCAGATCGCGTTCCTGCAAGGCCCCGTGGTCGAGCTGAACTTTGCCCTGATGATGGTCAAGCGGCTGACCCTGACCGGCAGCACCCTGCGCCCGCAAAGCGACCTGGCCAAGGCCGATATCGCGCGCGACCTGCGCGAGGCGGTCTGGCCGCTGCTCGACGCGGGGCGGATCGCACCGGTGATGGACAGCGAGTTCGATCTGGGCGACGCCGCTGCCGCCCATGCACGGATGGAAAGCTCGGGCCATATCGGCAAGATCGTTCTCAAGGTCGGCTGAGTCGGTCGGAAAACCCGCCCGCCCGGCTTGTCCCGGCGGGCGCGCCTGCTAGGGTTATCCCAAACGAGGGAGGACCCAGATGAGCGAGACTGCAAGAACCGTGGTGATCGAGGGGTTTGGCGGCCCCGAAGTGCTGCAACTGCGCGATCTGCCGGTGGGCGAGCCGGGGCCTGGAGAGCTGCGCATCCGGCATCAGGCCTGCGGGCTGAACTTCATCGACGTCTATCAGCGGACCGGGCTCTATCCCCTGGCGCTGCCTCACGCGCTGGGGATGGAGGCGGCCGGCATCGTCGAGGCGGTGGGCGAGGGGGTCACCCATCTGAAACCGGGCGACCGGGCCGCTTATGCCGCCACCCCTCCGGGTGCCTATGCCCAAGCGCGCGTCATGCCCGCAGCACAGGTCTGCCCGCTGCCTGACGAGATCTCCTTTGATCAGGCGGCCGCGATGATGCTCAAGGGGTTGACGGTCGATTACCTGTTCCATCGCACCACGCCTTTGTCACGGGGCGATACCGTGCTGTTCCATGCGGCGGCGGGCGGGGTTGGCCTGATCGCCTGCCAATGGGCCAAAGCCGAGGGGATCACGCTGATCGGCACCGCCGGCAGCGACGAGAAATGCGCGCTGGCCAAGGCGCATGGCGCCACCCATGTCATCAATTACCGGACCGAGAATTTCACTGATCGGGTGCGCGAGCTGACAGATGGCAAGGGCGTCGACGTGGTGATGGATTCGATCGGGGCAGACACGTTCGAAGGCTCGCTCGACTGCCTGAAACCGCTGGGCATGATGATTTCCTTCGGCAATGCCTCGGGGCCGGTGCCGCCGGTCAATATCGGCATGCTCGGGCAAAAGGGCAGTCTGAAACTCACCCGCCCGACCCTGTTCACCCATATTTCCGATCATGCCGCCTGTCAGGCGATGGCGCGGCGGCTGTTTGGCAAGGTGACCGGGGGTGAGGTCAAGATTCGCATCGACCAGCGTTTCCCGCTCGATCAAGTGGCCGATGCCCATCGCGCGCTTGAGGCGCGCCAGACCACCGGCAGCACCATTCTGGAACTGTAGGCCACACGCGATAATCCTTGCGCCGCCCCATCGGGCGGGGCAAGGAAGTGGGATGGATCAGCTTGACCGTCAGATCGTCGCGGCGCTGCAACACAATGCGCGCGAGTCGACCACCAAGATCGCCGCGCGCCTGGGCGTGGCCCGCACCACCGTGCATGAACGCATCACCCGGATGGAGTCGCGCGGCGTGATCGCGGGCTATTCCGTGGTGCTGCGCGAGCCGCAGGATGAGAGCAAGGTTCAGGTCGTCGTGCTGCTGGAAGTGCAGCAGAAAGAGACCACGCGCATCGTCAAGCGGCTCGAAGCCTATCCCGAGATCAAGCTCTGCCTGTCGATCAACGGCGAATACGACCTGCTGCTGTCGGCCGAGGCGCCCCGGATCGAGGATCTGGATATTCTGGTCGACGAAGTTGGGGCTATTCCCGGCATCCTGCGCACCAATACATTTGTGGTGTTCGGGCGCCGGATCGACCGAACCTGACATAATGACAAGAATGCCGTCACAATAGCGGATATCCGAGTCGTTTCGACACTCTGCTCCCTACAGATCGAACAGCCGCCACGCCATCCTGAGATCAGTATCAAGGAGACGTGCCATGCGCTGGAACATTTGTGTCGTCGGGGCCGGGAAGATCGGTCAGATGATCGCCGCTTTGCTCAAGACTTCATCCAACTACTCGGTCACCGTGGCCGATCACGATCTGGCCGCGCTGGCGGTGCTGAACCGGATGGGTGTTGCCACCAAGCAGGTGGATGCCAAGGACGAAGCCGGGTTGGCCAAGGCGCTGGGCGGGTTCGATGCGGTGATTTCGGCCGCGCCCTTCTTTCTGACTCCGATCATCGCCAAGGCGGCCAAGGCCGCGGGCGCCCACTATTTTGACCTGACCGAGGATGTGGCCGCCACAAATGCGGTGCGCGCACTGGCCGAAGACAGCCAGACCGCCTTCATGCCGCAATGCGGTTTGGCACCGGGCTTTGTCGGTATCGCAGGGGCGGCGCTGGCGGCTGAGTTCGACGAGATCGACAGCCTGCATATGCGGGTGGGGGCGCTGCCGCTCTATCCGACCAATGCGCTGAAATACAACCTGACCTGGTCCACCGACGGGCTGATCAACGAGTATTGCAACCCCTGCGACGCCATCGTGAATGGAGAGCGGGTCAAGACCGCGCCGCTGGAGGATTACGAGATCCTCGGCCATGACGGGGTTGAATACGAATGCTTCAACACCTCGGGCGGGTTGGGCACGCTGCCCGAGACGCTGGATGGCAAGGCGCGCTCGGTCTCGTACCGCTCGATCCGCTATCCGGGGCACCGCGATATCCTGCGCCTGCTGCTGAACGATCTGGGGCTGGAGCGTCGCCGCGACCTGCTCAAGGACATTTTCGAAACTGCGCTGCCGCGCACCGATCAGGACGTGGTGCTGGTCTATTGCACCGCCAAAGGGCGGATCGGTGGCCAGCTGCGTGAAAAGAGCCTGATCAACAAGTCCTATTCCCGCGTCATCGACGGCCAGGTCTGGAGCGCGATCCAGGTCACCACCGCCGCCGGTGTGCTGGGCGTGGTCGACCTGATGCGTGCCGGAACGCTGCCCGCCAAGGGGTTCGTCCGGCAAGAGCAGGTCAAGTTCGCCGATTTCCTCGAAACCGAATTCGGCCGCCTTTATCGGGCGGGCGATCTGACCGCCCAAAACAAGGCCGCTTGAGACATGAAAGATATCGTCATGACCGCTGAAACCGTGATGCAGCAACTGGGCCTGGGCGCCGCCGACCTGACCGGGGGCAGCATCCGCGTCACCTCTCCGATTGATGGCCGGGTGCTGGGCGAAGTGCACGAAACGCCGTTGTCCGAAATGGCTGCCGTGCTGGATCGTGCCAAATCGGCCTTCAAGATCTGGCGCAGCGTGCCTGCACCGCGCCGGGGCGAGTTGATCCGCCTGCTGGGCGAAGAGCTGCGCGCCTCGAAAGAGGCGCTGGGCGCGCTGGTCAGCTGGGAGGCGGGCAAGATCACCTCGGAAGGGCTGGGCGAAGTACAGGAGATGATCGACATCTGCGATTTCGCCGTCGGCCTGTCGCGGCAGCTTTACGGCCTGACCATCGCATCCGAGCGTCCGGGACACCGGATGATGGAAACCTGGCATCCGGCCGGGCCGGTCGGCGTGATCTCGGCCTTCAACTTTCCCGTGGCGGTCTGGTCCTGGAACGCAGCACTGGCGATTGTCTGCGGCGATCCGGTGATCTGGAAACCGTCGGAAAAGACGCCGCTTACCGCATTGGCCTGTCAGAAGATCTTTGAGCGCGCGCTGGCCCGGTTTGGAGACGCACCGGACGGGCTGTTGCAGACCCTGATCGGCGGGGCCGATCTGGGCCGCACACTGGTCGAGAGCGAGGATGTGCCGATCATTTCTGCCACCGGCTCTACCCGCATGGGGCGCGCTGTGGCGCCGATCGTGGCGGCACGGTTCGGCAAATGCATCCTGGAGCTGGGCGGCAACAACGCCATGATCGTCGGCCCCTCGGCCGATCTGGAAATGGCGGTTCGCGCCATCGTGTTTTCGGCGGTGGGAACGGCCGGGCAGCGCTGCACCACGCTGCGCCGTCTGATCGCCCATAACTCGATCAAGGACGAGTTGGTCGCGCGCCTGAAGAAGGCCTATGCCGGTCTGCCCATCGGGAATCCGCTGGCCGAGGGTACGCTGATCGGGCCGCTGGTGGACGAGGCCTCGGGCAACGCCATGACCGACGCGCTGAAATCGGCCAAGGCCGAGGGCGGCATGGTCTTTGGTGGCGCCCGCGTAAGCGAGGGCGTGCCGGCGGGTGGCGTTTACATGCAGCCCGCGATTGTCGAGATGCCCGCGCAGAGTGCCACGGTGAAGACCGAGACCTTTGCGCCGATCCTCTACGTGATGGGCTATGACAGTTTCGAAGAGGCGGTTCATATCCAGAACGACGTGCCGCAGGGCCTCAGCTCTTGTGTGTTCACGCTGAACATGCGCGAGGCCGAACAGTTCCTGTCGGCGTCCGGCTCGGATTGCGGGATAGCCAACGTCAATATCGGCCCTTCGGGGGCCGAGATCGGTGGGGCGTTTGGCGGCGAGAAGGAAACCGGCGGTGGTCGCGAAAGCGGCTCGGACGCGTGGAAAGCCTATATGCGCCGGCAGACCAACACGGTGAACTACTCCGCCGAACTGCCGTTGGCCCAGGGGGTGAAGTTCGACATCTGATCTGCATCACCCGGCCCCGTCGAATGACGGGGTCGGGGTTTTCTCGCGCCGTTTTCCGGATCGGAAAACGGCCTGGAAAATTCAAGAATTTTCCAAGACGGAATTCTTGCAGAATTCCGTCAGGTCCAGGACAGGCCCATGTCGATCAGAATCCGTTGGGTTCGTCCCGGGTAATCGGTCACGATCCCATCGACACCGGTTGTGGCCATTCGCCTGATATCTTCGGGTTCATTGACCGTCCAGGTCAGCACGATCAGGCCCAGGTCATGTGCCTCGGCCACAAGCTCGGGTGTCACATCCAGAAAATAGGGGCACCACAGCTGTCCGCCAGCCGACGCGACCGCTTGCGGCAGGCTTTCGGTCATCCGGTCATAATCCGGTCCCACCGGCTTGGCCGAATCCTCGCCGGGATCGTCCGCGTTTTCGGGCAATTGCGACAGGTATGAGGTTGGCAGATCCGGCGCCTGCCGACGGCACTCGCCCAGCAGCGCCCAGTCGAAGCTGTGCATCACGGTGCGTGGTTCCATGCGGTAACGTCGGACATCGGCCAGAACCGCCGCCACCATCTCGGCGCGCGCCGCGTGGTCATGCATCAGGGCGGGATCCGACTTCAGCTCCAGCAGCAGGTAGGGTGCCTGGTCACCATAGCCTGCGCAAAGGTCGAGCAGTTCGCCCAACCGGGGTACATGAATGCCGGTCAGAAAGGCCTGATCCGGAAAGCGCCGGCCATAGACGGTTCGCCCGTCGAGCCCGCCGACATCCAGTGCCCTGATCTCGGCGTAGGTCATCTCGGCGACCTGGCGTTCCGCGCCGGTCAGCCAGTGGCCCTGACCATCCCGGGTCATCGCATTTGCAAGATGGTGATTATGGGTCACCACCGGCACGCCGTCGGCTGTCATCACCACGTCGAATTCCAGTGCCCGCACCCCGGCGGCGAGCGTAAAGGCAAAGCCTTCGAGTGTGTTTTCCGGCATCACCCCACGCGCGCCGCGATGGCCGATGACGCGCACGACGCTCGGATGGCCGCGCAGCCCCTCAAGTTGGGAAAACCCGTTCATTCCGCGATCCGTTTGCCAGTTTCGGGGTCGAAGAGGTGCAGGCTGTCCGCCGTCGGGGTGAAAGCCATCACCGCATCCGCTGCCGCCGACATATGCCCGGGCATGCTGACCACCATCTCGGTATCGGTGCCTTCGAGCTGTCCATGCAGCAGCGAGTTCGCGCCCAACTGTTCGACCAGTTCGACCCGCACCCGCACCGGCCCGCCCTCGTCAGGCAGCAGGTGTTCGGGGCGCAACCCCAGCGTGACCGTCCCATGGGCCGTTCCGGACCCGGCGATCCGGGCGCCGTTGGCGAGGGTCACCGAACCCTCGGCGGCGGTGGCGGGCAGGAAGTTCATCGCGGGGCTGCCGATGAAGCCCGCGACAAAGGTGGTGGCGGGCCGGTCATAGAGCTCGATCGGAGTGCCGAACTGTTCCACGTAGCCGCCGTTCAGAACCATCAGCCGGTCACCCAGCGTCATCGCCTCGACCTGGTCATGGGTGACGTAGATCGACGTGACACCGAGCCGCTGTTGCAGCTTGCGGATCTCGAGCCGCATCTGCACGCGCAGCTTGGCGTCGAGGTTGGACAGCGGCTCGTCGAACAGGAAGACCTGCGGGTTGCGCACGATGGCGCGGCCCATGGCGACGCGCTGACGCTGGCCGCCCGACAGCTGCCGCGGCTTGCGGTCCAGATAGGGGCGTAGTTCCAGGATATCGGCGGCCTCTTCGACCCGGCGGGCGATCTCGTCCTTGGATATCTTCCGGATCTTGAGGCCATAGGCCATGTTCTCGCGCACCGACATATGCGGGTAGAGCGCATAGTTCTGGAACACCATGGCGATATCGCGGTCGGCGGGCTCCAGCTGGTTGACCACGCGATCACCGATGCTGATCTGGCCGGCGGTGACGGTCTCGAGCCCGGCCACCATGCGCAACAGAGTTGACTTGCCACAGCCCGACGGACCGACGATGACGATGAATTCGCCATCTTCGATCTGGCCCGCCACATGATGCAGGACCTCGGTGTCGCCATAGGCCTTTACGAGATTGTCGAGAGTGATGGATGCCATGGTCTTGTGCCTATTTGTCGGTCTCTGTCAGGCCCTGAACAAAGAGCTTTTGCATTGCGACCACCACGAAGACCGGCGGCAGCATCGCCAGCAGCGCGGTCATCATGATGATGTTCCATTGCGGGGACTGTTCCGCCGCCTCAAGCATTTGCTTGATGCTCATCACGATGGTGGTCATGTCGGTGTCAGTGGTAATCAGCAGCGGCCACAGATACTGGTTCCAGCCATAGATGAAGAGGATCACGAACAGCGCCGCGATATTGGTGCGCGACAGCGGGATCAGGATATCCCAGAAAAAGCGCAGCGGCCCGGCCCCGTCGATGCGCGCGCTTTCCAGCATCTCGTCGGGGATGGTCAGAAACACCTGGCGGAACATGAACGTTGCCGTGGCCGAGGCAATCAGCGGGATCGACAGGCCCCAATAGCTGTTGAGCATGCCCAGATCGGCCACCACTTCGAACGTGGGCAGGATGCGCACCTCGACCGGCAGCATCAGGGTGACGAAGATCAGCCAGAAAAAGAACATGCGGAAGGGAAACTTGAAATAGACGATGGCAAAGGCCGAAATCAGCGAGATCGCGATCTTGCCCAAGGCGATCATCATCGCCATGGCCAGGCTGTTGAGCAGCATCCGCCAGACCGGTGCGGTCTCGGTCCCGCTCAGGCCAGAGCCAAACAGGGTCTGAGTGAAATTCTCCCAGAAATGGGTGCCCGGCAGCATCGGGATCGGCGCCTGTGTCATGCGCACCGCGTCATGGGTGGCGGCGACAAAGGTGATCCAGATCGGCAGCGCGACGATGACGATGCCAAGGATCAGAACCAGATGGGTGATGACATTCAGGATGGGGCGATTTTCGACCATCAGTATTCCACCTTGCGTTCGATAAAGCGGAACTGGACCACGGTCATGGCAATGACCAGGATCATCAGGATCACCGATTGTGCCGCCGAACCGCCCAGATCGAGGCCGACAAAGCCGTCGTTATACACCTTGTAGACCAGGATCGTTGTCGAATTGGCCGGCCCGCCCTGGGTCACCGCATGGATGATGCCGAAGGTGTCAAAGAAGGCGTAGACCGCGTTGATCACCAGCAGGAAGAAGGTGGTGGGCGAGATCAGCGGAAAGATGTGATCGACAAAGCGGCGCACCGGCCCGGCCCCGTCAATCGCCGCCGCCTCGATCAGCGAGCGCGGGATCGACTGCATGGCGGCCAGATAGAACAGGAAGTTATAGGCGATCTGCTTCCACGCGGCGGCAAAGATCACCAGCGTCATCGCCTGGGTGCCGTTCAGATAATGGTTCCAGTCGATCCCGACCATGTCGAGCAGGAAGGGAAAGATGCCCAGCGTCGGGTTGAACATGAACACCCAAAGCGCCCCCGCCAGTACCGGTGCCACCGCGTAGGGCCAGATCATCAGGGTGCGATAAGTGGTTGCGCCGCGCACCACCCGGTCGGCGAAACCGGCGAGTATCAGCGCGCTGCCCATCGAAAGAACGGCGACCGCGGCCGAGAACAGGATCGTGCGGCCAAAGCTTTGCAGATACTGCGCATCCTCGATCAGCAGCTCGAAGTTCTCGAACCAGACGAATTCGGTCGACAGGCCGAATGCGTCTTCGATCAGGAACGACTGATAGACCGCCTGGCTGGCGGGCCAGATGAAAAAGACCAGCGTGATCAGGATCTGCGGCGCCACCAGCAGGTATGGCAGCAGAGAGCTGGGAAAATGGACACGTTTGAGCATCGGGTTCTCGTTGCCTCGGGGCCGGAAACGGCGGGGCATCCGGCGGGCAGATGCCGCCGGATGCCGGGTCTTGTTGGTTCAGATCAGTTGGCCGAACGTTCGAACTTGCGCAGCAGGGCGTTGCCGCGTTCGGTTGCCGCCGCCAGTGCCTGGGCCGCCGTCTTGTCGCCGGCCCAGAGCGCCTCGAGCTCTTCGTTGATCACGTCGCGGATCTGGACGAAGTTGCCGAACCGGATACCGCGCGAATTGGCGGTGGGGGTGTTCAGGCTCAGCTGCTGGATCGCGGTGTCGGTGCCCGGGTTGCTGTCATAGAAGCCCTGTTCCTTGGACAGTTCATAGGCAGCGGTGGTGATCGGAACATAGCCGGTCTCCTGATGCCACCAGGCCTGCACCTCGGGCGAGGACAGATAGGTCATGAACTTGGCAAGCCCCTTGTATTCCTCGGCCTCGTGCCCGGCCAGCGCCCAGAGCGTCGCGCCACCGATGATCGAGTTCTGCGGCGCATCCGCGACGGCGGAGTCCAGCGGCAGCATGGTCTGACCGAATTCGAACTGCGCCTGCCCCTTGATCGAGCCGTAATAGGCCGAAGAGTTCATCCACATGCCGCATTCGCCATTGGTGAACATCGGCAGGCTGTCGCCCCGGCGTCCGCCATATTTGAACAGGTTGCCCTCGCTCATCGCGGCGATATCGTCGAGGCGCGCGGTCACCTCGTCATTGTTGAAGCTGAGTTCGGTATCGAACCCGGCAAACCCGTTTTCCTTGGTCCCCATGGCGATGTTGTGCCAGGCCGAATAGTTCTCGATCATGACCCAGGACTGCCAGCCAAAGGAGAAGCCGCAGTCCATGCCGCTGTCGACCAGCGCCTTTGCGGCGGTCTTCATGTCGTCCCAGGTTTTCGGCACCTCGACACCGGCGGCCTTGAGCGCGTCGGCATTGTACCACAGAACCGGGGTCGAGCTGTTGAAGGGCATCGACAAAAGCTCGCCTTCGGAAGTCTGGTAATACGAGATCACGGCTGGCAGGTAGTCGGACTTGTCAAACGGCTCGCCCGCGTCGGACATCAGCTGCTCGACCGGATAGATCGCGCCTTTGGCGGCCATCATGGTGGCGGTGCCGACCTCGAACACCTGAACCAGATGCGGATGCTCCTTGGCGCGGAACGCGGCCACGGCGGCGGTCATGGTTTCGGTATAGTTGCCCTTGTAGGTCGGCACGACCTTGTACTCGGAC